>ONYS01000015.1 GCA_900322095.1 uncultured Prevotella sp. | reverse complement strand
CTGCCACTATCCCGATGATCCCATTTGGTATGATCTCTGCGACGAATACGGACTCTATGTCACGGCAGAAGCCAACCAGGAAAGCCACGGCTTCGGGTACGAACTCACCAGCGAGGCCCGCAAGCCGAACTTCGCCCTGCAGATCATGCAGCGCAACCAGCACAACGTGCGCACGCTCTACAATCATCCCTCCATCATCGTGTGGTCGCTCGGCAACGAGACCGTCGACGGCCCCAACTTCACGGTTGCCTACAAGTGGATAAAGAGCTTCGACCCCTCACGCCCCATCCACTGGGAGCGGGCCGGCAAGGGCGACAACACCGACATCTTCTGCCCCATGTATATGCCACCCGATGAGTGTGAACAGTACTGCAAGGATCCTGCCAACACCAAACCGCTGATACAGTGCGAGTACAACCACACGATGGGCAACTCCAGCGGCGGTCTGAAAGAATACTGGGACCTCATCCGCAAGTATCCCAACTATCAGGGCGGCTACGACTGGGACTTCGTCGACCAGGCCCTGCACCGCCATCCCGACTTCAAGGCTTCGCGCTCGGTGGCCGACTACGATGCCATCTCGACCAAATACGAGCCGGGAACGGGCGCCATCCCGCCCGAGTACTGCTACGGTGGCGACTACAACAAGAAGGATGCCTCCGACAACAACTTCAACTGCAACGGCATCATTGGCCCCGACCGCCAGCTCAATCCCCATGCTTACGAGGTAGCCTACCAGTATCAGAACATCTGGGCCGAGCCTGTCGACGTGGCCAAAGGCAAGATACGCGTCTACAACGAGTACTTCTTCCGCGACCTGAGCAACTACCGCCTCGTGTGGTCGGTGTTGGAGAACGGCAAGAAGATAAAGGAAGGAACGGTGGAGAACCTCAACGTGGAGCCGCAGCAGCGCGCCAACGTCGACCTGGGCTACAACTTGCCCTCGAGAGGCGAGAGGATGCTCAACGTGGAGTTCCAGCTCAAGGAGGCCGAACCGCTGATGAAGGCCGGACAGACCGTGGCCTACCGTCAGCTGCCCTTTGAGGAAGTGACTGTGGCAGACACTGCTGAAGTGGTAGAGGACGCCAAAGTCAAACTGACCAACAAGAAGAAAGACCCGCAGATCAAGGTCTCGGGCGACAACTTCGAGGTGGCCTTCAACAAGCAGACAGGATGGCTCAGTAGCTTTGTGGCCAATGGCACATCCATGCTCGGTGAGGGCGGAACGCTGAAGCCGCTGTTCTGGCGCGCCGTGACCGACAACGACATGGGCGCCGGACTGCAGAAGAGATTCAAGGCTTGGCGCAATCCGCAGATGAACCTCAAGCAGATCACAGCCGTGAAGAATGGCAACGGGGCCAAGGTGACGGCCGAATACGACATGCCTGAGGTGAAGTCAACGCTCACGCTGACCTACGACATCGATCCGGATGGCGCCATCACCGTCATCCAGAACCTGAAGACTACGCCTGGTGCCAAGGTGTCTGCTCCCCTGCGCTTCGGTATGGTGATGCAGTTGCCTTACGCTATGGACAAGAGCGAATACTACGGACGCGGACCGATAGAGAACTATCCCGACCGCAAGGACTTTGCCAACGTGGGCATCTACAAGCAGACAGCCGACCAGCAGTTCTTCCCCTACATCCGTCCGCAGGAGACCGGCACGAAGTGCGACATCCGCTGGTGGAAGCAGAGCAACAATGCCAGCAGAGGAATGAAGTTTATGTCTGCCGAGGGCTTCAAGTACTTCGAGGCCAGCGCCCTCCACTACAGCGTCAGCGAACTGGATGACGGCGACGAGAAGGAGCAGCGCCACTCTGTGGAACTGAAGAAGAGTCCTTACACCGAACTCATCCTCGCATCTGACATCTATGGTCTGGGTGGCATCAACACCTGGGGAGCCATGCCGCTGAAGCAGTATCGCCTGACCTATGGCGACAAGTCGTTCAGCTTCATCATTATGCCGTACTAAGCGAGGCTATCAGCAATAATATAGGTAAAGGAGATGGGCAATAAGTATTGCTCATCTCCTTTTTTTGCTTTCATCACTTGCAGGAGGGCCGGCAGGAATGCCGGCCCTCCTACCATTCGGATTTTCTTCGTTTACACGCCGCTGTTTTCTCCCCTGGCTTCGTTTAGGAGCGTCGTCATTCCTGACGACGAAAGATTTAATTATGATTAGTGATGATCCGTGACAAATGTCACGTTTGTGCGTGACAAATGTCACGTTCGTGCGTGACAAATGTCACGTTCGTGCGTGACAAATGTCACGTTCATTCGTGACAAGTGTCACGTGTAGTTTAACGCTTTTGGTTGATGTAGTTTAACGCTTTTGGTTGACTACTTTTAGCCTTGTTTTTAATTTTGGTTGACCCGGTTGAACTTTATTTTTATTATTAGTTGATATGCTTAATTTCTTAGTCACGATAAAGGTTGACACATCCTTCGCGTGAGCATAAAATATTACAGAACAAGAGGGAGGTAAAGGCGGAGGGCCTTCCTCCTCTTCTCGTTCCGGTCTTGTCTATTTGCAAGACATTCTTTTTGGGTCACCCCAAAGTTACGGATTTTTCTTCATGCCACCTCCTTTTTAATGTATTTTTCTCTACGGCTGACCCATTTTTTCTTCAGTTCGCCTGTACATAAGGCTGCCTGTGCCGGAGTCATCCAGTCGAGGCTCATATGCGGGCGCTCATTGTTGTAGAAGTCCACTGCGGTTTCCACAGCTGCTTTTACCTCATCTATATTGTGGAAGGTCATACCCATTTTCAAACTGCACCTGAAGAAATGGACGGAGTCGCTGGCCATCCTTGATGCCAACACCAGCAATCTTCATGCTGACGAACTGGAAACCATCGGCGCGCTGAAGAACCTTTGGCGCACGGTGAGCTTCGGACCATCGTGTACACAACGGGTGGAGCGTATGGTGAAGGTATTGAGCGATGCTGACAAACTACATGGTAATAACCGCGACATCATTCAGGCGAGCAAGGACTTCCGGGGTGTAGCCAAAGAGATGTATACCACTGATGCCGAGACATTGGAGCAGTTCCGCAATGCCATGCAGCAAATCATGGGTGGACCGCGCCGCACGACGCAGCGGTCTGTTCGACAGCCGCAGCAGTCTCGGCCACAACCTCAACAGTTTCAACCGCAGTCCCAGCAGAGACAATCACCTCGTCAGCAACCTCTGCATCGACCTGCTCCCGAGCATCAATACAATAGGAAGCCCACATCGTCAGCCGAGGTCATCAGACGGGCACAACGGGAAGAGCGTATCCGCAAGTTCAAAACTGCTTGCCGACAGGGGCTCCCAACCATTGCTGTTGGCATAGGGATGATAGCACTCATCGTATTTGGTTGCTTCACACTGTTCCGCACCTATTCAAAGGTGAACCCCGTCGACTGGGAGACGCTGTTCTGTGGCAACTGGCATGGTGAATTACATGGCAATCCTGCTACGCTCATCGTTGACTCTGTCATGGGCGACTCAGTGGAAGGTCGGCTGTTAGTGAAAGAGAAGACACTGCAAAAGCACACTGTTGCCGGACATGTGGAGCCAGCAAGAGAGGGACAATATCTCTACCTCACTGAGACTAGCAACCAAAAACACGATGGCGCTCCGCCCGGCAACGTCTCATCCGACAGCCTCGTCACGCACTACCGTCTCTTCGTGAGCAACAAGAGTCATCGACTGGCAGGCCTGAGACTTCAAGGCGCTACGACAGCCGCGCTAGACCTGCGTAAAGAAGGTTCCGACACATTGCCGGGCCCACGTCATCACGCCTCACTCACAGCCGATGGACCGACGCAGTACATCGTTGACCCGTTGGTCAAAGATAGTATCCTCTGCATCCGTGTACAGCGCGATTCCAAACAGCAAAATGCTTGGAAACCTTCCTCCAACGGAAAGAGCATCTATCTGTCGCGCGGAGAACTTCTCGACTCAGTGCCACAGGTTTTTGATAAAAAGGAACTCGTCTTCGTCAGTCAAGGCAAATACTATCGCATACAGCGCAGCAACCTCGTGTCGAGCCAAACCAACCAGCCCAGCACTAAACACAGACTGTCTTTGCAGGAGAAGCAACGGCACTCAGTTCTCACTACCTTCTTCGCTTCCGTTGGTCCCTGTTGGATGATCATCGGACTGCTTGCCGTATCGTTCCTCATCTGCATCACGGGTCTACACTTCAGCGTCACAGCCGTGCGCAAAGCCGGACTGATTGTCGTTCCACTGTGTCTGCTTGCCGTTGCCATCATCGAGATCTATTGGTACCATCTCATGGGCACGCAGGCCTTCTGGTGGATTGACTACGACCGCTATGGCTTCTTCGGCACACTGTTGCGGGCAATTCCCTTCCTGATTGTGGTGGCAGTGCAACTGTTATCCATCAGGTTGTATGAGCTATTGCTGAGCGATGACTTCAACGATAAGTTGATTACCATCAAACCGGCTGTCATCGGCATCATCGTCAGCTTTGCCTCCATCATTGTCTATACGCTCTTGATGGAGTTTGTATTCCATTGGACAGGCGACACTGCCGAACAAGTGGGCCTCGTGCTCTTCCTACTCATCATCCTCATCGGCATCGTCATTACCTTCCGCCGCAACATCCAGCATCTCGGTTGGGGGAAAGGGTCACTAATCTCCTGCTTCGTGCTGGTATACGCCGTGAGTTGCATCATCGCCGTGGTAGCGTTCATCATTGTCATCATCCGCATCATCCTCATTATTCTGGCAGCCCTGTTCATCCTCGGCGCCTTGGCCGGAGCTGGTGGAGCAGGCGCAGGAAGAATCTACCGCGACAGTTCCGGTCATCTATACCGACGTATTTAAAACCATCAATACATATCATAGACACATGGCCATCAAGTTATTAACACAAGTAACTACCAAGTCGCTCGTTGGCAAAAGCCACTGGTGGGGTGCGCCCGACTTGCCCGAAGGCGTGCCCTACCCCACCGTGGAGGTCAGCGACGGCGATGAGACTTACGCCGAGCCGCTCACCTTCCTCGGTCAGATAAGGTGCAATGAGCTGGCACCCTTCGACACCGAGCACCTGTTACCCCAAGAGGGCATGCTGTGGTTCTTTGCGCCACTCGACTACTTCCTCGGCGAAGCCGACAGTCCACTCGACTATCACATGCCTCCGCGCGTTATCTATTCGAGGCAGACAGAAGGACTGCGACCATACGACCTGCACTGGGAAGGCACCGACGAAAGCATCTTCCGTCCGGCAGAGAAAATAGTCTTTACCGTGGCGGATCAATCGTCGGGCGACGGTCTGATGATGCTCTGCACGCCTTATCAGGACGAGGTGCTAAGTCAACACAGCGGCGACGTCTGCCTGTTGCAGGTGGATGAGGATGACCGATGGGGACTGCGCTTCTACGACTGCGGCATGTATTACATCTTTATTCCGGCCCGCAACCTCAGCTGCCGACATTTCGACAAGGCCACGGGAGAATTGTTTTACTATTAATCAAAATCACAATGGAAGAAGAACTTAATATCAGGAAAGTCTACAACAACGAGCTGCGCAAGTGGCAAGGCAAGCCGCTGACGAGCACTCAGGAAAGTCTCGACAGCTATCAGGAGATCTGCTGTGGCTGCGTCTTACTCTCAGAAGAGAACTTGCGTGAGATGCACCGCTACTGGGAGATTACCGAACTGGCCAAGACCTTTCTCCGCTTCGCCACCTACCTCGAGGGCTTCGACCAGATGCTCGACAAGCTGTATGAACCGGTGAGGCGGATGACCGACTGCGTATTCGACCACCCGCGACTGCGCCTGCAACTGCTTCGTCTGCAGCTCGTCGTGGTTCAGCGCCTCGGCTGTCTGCACGACCACGAGCTCTCTGTAGAGCAGGATGTCACGACCGAGATAGCCCGTTACGAACGCAACATCGCCCTCGCCGATGCCTACCGCTTCGATGAGGTAGAAAACAGGAAACGCTCTGGACTCCGCTACGACCCCATCGAATGGAGTCGAGCTTACGAGGAAACCATCGACGAGGTCAGTCGCGAAGTTGATGCCGCACTGGCCTCCCATCCTCGTGGCATGGGCTTCTGCTTTGCCCATTGGCATGCCAAGGAGCAGGCGCTCCGTGCCCGAGGCATCGCCTGGCAGAATCCTCACGTCTTGAATCCCCGTGTCTTATTTGACTAATCATCAGCCTTATGAACCCCATCCAACAACTCATCATCGACTACCACACACGCGAGGCTTTCTGGGCCGCCGCCGAGAACGTGGAGCAAGACACTACGCATCAAACGTATTTTCTGCGTCTCTTGCGTGCCCGCAACAATGTAGCGCTGCTACAGGAAGACCTGCCGCGCATTCAGCAGATGGCTGAGACCGGCAACCCTTATATGCAATACGCCTTGGCACGGTTGCACGACTGCCTGCAGTTTCAACCCAACTCCAACGAAGAGAAGCAGCACTATTATTCTTCTGCCTATCTCCTGGGGCACATCGCCGACGCCCGCGCCTTCCTCGCCATATGTTACCGCGACGGCGATTTCGGTGAGGCCGACGTGACGCTCTACCGCAACATCATCCAGAAATCGACCGAAGAAGGCAGCGAGAAAGCGCTGATGCAAATCATACTCGACCGCATCTATGGACAATACGGTTTGGAGAAAGACCTCGATGATGCTTACAACATTTTGCAGCACATCACCGAGAAAGCCCAGAGTGAGCACCGCGACATTGACCCACAATACTACCGGCTGATGGGCGACGCCGAGATGCAAAAAGGCTGGGCGGGCAATGCGCTCGACAGCTATGAGCGGGCCTCACGGCTTGGCGACAGCGCGTCGTTTTTTAGGTCAGCCTATCACGGTTGCTGTGACGAGGACGGCTATGTCGATGACCGTGAGGAATTTATGAAACTGATGGAGTTGGCACGAGAAGCCATTGCTGCCGAGGGCTTCTTGGAATATGCCATGATGGTCGACAACGAGCTCTATAAAGGGCTGAACGATAACGACAAGGCTGTTGTTTACAAATGTCTCTACGACGACCTGCGGGCAGCCTGTTCGCTCGGCGAGCATATTGCAGCGCTTTATATGGCAGGGTATTACGAGGATGGTCTCTGCGGATTCCCACAAGACTATACCGAGGCGTGGCGTTGGTATTCGGAAGGCGCAAACCTGCATAGTGCCTCCTGCTATGCTGCTTTGGCCCGTATGGTCAATGACGACCATACCGCACCAAAGCAATATGACGAGGCCTATGGCTATGAGTGTGCCTACAAAGCGCTGATGCTCGGAGGTGATACCCTACACACTGTCATCCAAGGTTATCACAAAGGTTTCCTCGGCTCACACCACGCGGCCATCGAACAAACCTACCTTCCTCGTTACGAGAAAGAGATGGCAGCACAACTCGAACGCGAGCAGGACATCGATGATCAGTACGACGACAGCCACGAATACCTTGCAGATAGCTGAGAGAAAGTGATTATCCCATCATCCCACTAGCCATTTGACTGGACTTCTGTGATTTCTGGACTTCTAACAAACTTACTTCCTTTTCTAATACTTCTCCAACTTCTTGGCTTCCTTCACGGTCAAGGAAGCTACGGCACCATGCTTCTGTGCGGTGAAATCCTTAATTCCGAAACTTAATATTTTGAATGTTTTTATAAGTTCCTGAGCAACAATAAGTTGCTCAGGATTTTGCCATGTCAAAAATTTCACTTAACTTAGTGGTGAAAATCAAACAGCAAAATTTCAACACGACATGGAAAAATAGCAATAAAATCTGAGAAACTGGTACCTTTCGGCGGAATTTTACCTATTATGGAGAAATTTCGACTTTGGCCATGAGTTTTTGAAGTCGGAGAAGTATGATACCAAGCGTACTTACAAGAAGTTTCTTAGATACAGTCCCGGCGTGGGTGTCATCTGCGGCTTGGTTGTAGGCATTGAGAACCGGGATGGCAATGCCAATGGAAGGTTTCACCAGCAGGACACGCTCAACGGATTCGGCTGGCACAGACTGCCAAAATCCTTCATGAACGCAAACGCGGTGTTCTTTCTTGGCCGTCAGGAATGACGGCCCTCCTACCATTCGGCCTCCGACAAAGATTGAACCCAAGACTCTAGTAGATTGGCAAGGCCGCGCCAGCCTAATTATGAATTATGAATTAAAAAAAGGCCGGATTCCCTTCCTCTCGAAAGGAGACCCGGTCCCGACATTGAAGCGAAGGAAACCTATGTTAGCTTGCCTCATATCGCTTTGTAATGTACTATTACTTATGTATGCAAGACGGCCTCCACTCCGGCCTGACCCTAAGGCACAACCTCATGTTGGAAGCCTGTCTCACAATTTTTTTGAAAGAATTATTATGCACCATGATACGCCTTCTCAGGTTGTCATTATGTACAAACATGTAACTAAGGGCCTCAGGCCTTGCGGCCATGAGGTAGGATAATGATTCTCCGAGAAGCAACTCTCGCTCCTCGTTAGTTCTGCAAAATTAAGCAAAAAGTTTTATGTCCCAAAATATTCAAAAGTTTTTCTTCGCTAAAAGCTTGATTTTTTTTGATTTACGTACAAAATCGAGCCCTTTTGAAACTGCTTTTGAAATTGTTTCCGCACACAGAGAAAACGCCACATAGGGATTGTTCTGTAGGGAGCAATCCTGATGAACCTTAGGATTGCTTCCTCACAGCGTCGGCTTCAGGCGTCTTGACAGCCGCACCTTCCATCTTCTTGACAAGGCGCTTATTGTGGGTCTTGAAGCGGTCGAAGCCCTGACCGTAGACTCCCGTGCAGGGACTTTGGGCCACAAAGGCATTGGGATCAATCTCGTCGATAAGGTCGAAGATGAGATGGCTCTCCGTCTTCTTGGCGATACAGAACACCACCTTCACGTCCTCGCCGGTATAGAATCCGTTGCCGTCGAGCGTGGTGCAGCCGCGCTCGGCAATGTGGTTGATGGCCTCGCCTATCTCGCGCCATTTGGTGCTGATGATGAAGAACTGCACACTCATGCGCATGCTGTTGACGATGTAGTCGACGAAGAAAGAGAGGATGAACAGCAAGACGTAGCCGTAGAACACTTCCTCCCAATTGCGCAGCACGAAGTAAGAAGAAGTGATGATGGCAAGGTCGCAAATCAGTATCACGTGGCCCAAGGAGACGTCGCGGTAGTGATTCACGATGGCCGCGATGACGTCAGAGCCGCCCGTGCTGCCGCCCGAGGCGAGTCCCAGTCCGATGCTCGTTCCCATCAGCACGCCGCCCACCACGGTGGCCATGAACTTCTGGTCGGCCAGCAGATGGGCCGACTGAGCCGTGTCCTGCAAGAGCGTGGCAAACAGCGTGAACAGCACCACGGCGTAGATGGTCTTCACGCAGAAGCGCCAGCCCAGCACCACCAAGGCCACAGACAGCAACACGATGTTGAGTCCGAAGAAGATGTATTGAGCCGGAATTCCCGTACCCCAGTACACGATGGAGGAGATACCGGTGATGCCACCCATCGTGATGTGGTTGGGCAGCAGCAGGAACTGCCAGCCCACGGCACCGATAATCATGGCAAGGGTGAGGAGGAAATAATCGCGCAACATGTGGCGCCACGAACTTTTCTTACGTCTTGAGGTTGTTGTATCCATAATTCAGTATTCATTTATAGGTCACGTCCCGCGGGCCAGTCCCTTCAGATGAGGCACCGTCCGGCGGGCGCAGTCCGTCTTATTTTCTTTCGTATGTCTCGATGATATTGCCGTCGGCCATCTCCCGACTCAGGAGCCTGATGTCCTTGGGCAGTTCTGGCGCCCGCGTGCCGCAGGGCACCGACGCCGTACCGGTCTCCACACGTATGGCGTCCCAGCAATCGGCTTCGAGGAAACTTTGGAGCGTACTGGCCCCACCCTCAACGAGGAGCGACTGCCGGTGGTTGTCGTTCATCCACCGCATCACCTCCTCGATGCTTCCGAATCCCATGAAGCCCTCGGGCACCTTGTGGTTGCCGCTCAGCACGAGCCGCGTCGGATTCGGGCCCACCCAACGGCGCACGTTGAGCTGCGGATGGTCGGTAATGATGGTGTTGTAGCCCACGAGGATGCAGTCGAACTCCGACCGCAGCTTATGTACGAGGGCCTGCGTCCATGGCGTGGAGATGAGGAGCTGCTTGCCGTCACCACGGTTGAGGCGGTCGTTGGCCGTGCGAGCCCATTTCAGCATGACGTAGGGCCGGCGCAGCGTGTTGCAGGTGATGAACCGGCGGTTGAGCTCGAGGCATTCCTTCTCCAGCACGCCCACGGTGACCTCTATTCCGGCATCGCGAATCTTCTGAATGCCCCTTCCGCGCACCTTGGCAAACGGGTCTACGCAGCCGCACACCACGCGCTTGACGCCCTTGCGGATGATGAGGTCGGCGCAGGGCGGAGTCTTGCCGTAGTGGGAACAAGGCTCGAGCGAGACGTAGATGGTGGCCTCTTGGAGCAGGGCCTCATCCTCTGGCCTCACCGAGGCGAAGGCGTTGACCTCGGCATGGCCTTGTCCGCAATGGGCATGATAGCCTTCGCCGATGATGCGGCCGTCGCCACTAACGATCACTGCGCCCACCATGGGATTGGGGCGGGCACCATACACGCCGTTGCGGGCCAACTGAAGGCAACGGCCCATGTAGAGTTTGTCGGTCTCCTCTTGATTCATTTCTTTGTTTTTTGTTTAGGTTGAGCGTTGCACCGGACGAAAATATTGGATATAAGGATCAGGGTTGCGATTTTTTTTGTAAGTTTGCAGCATGACATACACACAACTATGGCGCAGTCTGACACCGCTCTATTCAGCGGGCGAGGCCCAAGCCGTGGCACGCACCGTGCTTGAAATGCAATTCGGATTGACGCTCACCGATATTGTTTGTGGCAAAGTTAACGAATTATCTGCAGACAAGGAAATGTCGCTGCATAAAATTTTCGTGCGTTTGCGACAAGGTGAGCCCGTACAGTATGTTCTGGGCCGTGCGGAGTTCTGCGGACTTGAGTTCAGCGTCAGTCCTGCAGTACTCATTCCCCGTCCGGAGACCGCCCGATTGGTAGACCTTGCCGCAGCCCGCATCAGTGGCCCAAAGCGTATGCTCGACGTGGGCACGGGCTCGGGATGCATTGCCATATCGCTGGCCTTGAGATGCACTGCGGCCACAGTGGAGGCGTGGGACATATCGACCGACGCGCTCAGCGTGGCTGCGGACAATGCCCAAAGACTCGGCGCCCGGGTGACATTCGCTCAGCGCAATGCCCTCAACCCTCCGGCCGACAGCGCTGTGTGGGATGTCATCGTCAGCAATCCTCCCTACGTTGCCGAGAGCGAGCGCAAGGATATGGAGCCGCTGGTGCTGGACCATGAGCCGCAACTGGCCCTCTTCGTGCCCGACGACGATGCCCTGCGCTTCTATCGGGCCATCAGCCGCTATGCGGCAGTGGCGCTGCGACCGGGCGGATCACTGCTCTTTGAGATCAATCCCCGCTTTGCCAACGATACGGCCCGACTCATGCGCGACTGCGGATTCAGCAATGTAGAGATTATCGATGACGACTACGGCAAGCGGAGATTCGCCGTGGGAGTGAGAAATTAATGAAAAAGAAGGCAGAAAACGATGCAGAAGAAAGCGATAACCGAGAAGGAAGCACTGGTAAAACTGTCCGGTCTGTGCGTAAAAGCTGAGCACAGCAGCGGTGAAATGCTTCAGAAGATGCGGCTCTGGAAAATGCCCGAGGACGCGCAAGAACGTGTGCTGCGACAGCTCATCGACCAACAGTTCGTCGACGACGCCCGCTTTGCCAAGGCTTTCATCGCCGACAAAATCCACTACAACGGTTGGGGACGGCGGAAGATAGAGCAGGCACTGCGCCTCAAAGGAGTGGCGGAGGATGTCTATCAGCCCATTCTCGACAGCGTGGACGACGAGGAATACCTGTCGCAGCTGCGCCCGCTGTTGAAGAGCAAGTGGAAGCAAATCCGTGCCGCGTCCGACTATGAGCGCAGCGGCAAGCTCATCAAGTTTGCCATGAGCCGCGGCTATACGCTCGACATCATCCGGCAGTGCATAGACGGCGCAGTGGAGGCCGATTTGGAATGAAGCCGCATCCGTCTGCAATCATCGATGCTCTGTTCCGGCGCTTCGCCGACACGCTTTCACCGCGGGCTTGTGCGGTATGCGGCCAGCGACTGGGACTGCACGAGCAAACGCTCTGCACGGCATGCAACATCAGCATTCCGCGCACCCACTATGCTAGCAATCCCTACGAGAACGACATGGCGATGGCCTTCTGGCATCTTGCCCCGATAGAGAAGGCAGCGGCATGGTTTTTCTACAATGCCGGCTCGCCCACAGCCCTGGCCATCTACAAGCTGAAATACTACGACCGTCCCGACATCGGCTACGCCCTGGGCCGCATCTTCGGCCGTGAACTGGCTGCCGAGGATTTCTTCGACGATGTGGATGTCATCGTGCCCGTACCGCTTGCGCCCAAGCGTGAGCGCCAGCGCGGCTACAATCAAAGCGTTGCCATAGCCGAAGGCATTGGTCGCGAAGCCCATATCCAGGTAGACACGAAAAGCCTCAGGCGCACTACGTTCGAGAAATCCCAGACGATGCTCAGCCGTGAGGAACGTGAGAAGAATGTCTCGGGCGTATTCGAGACGTCACCCTCCTGTGGCCTTATAGGCAAGCGCATCTTGCTCGTCGACGATGTCTGTACGACGGGCGCCACCCTCACCGCCTGCGCCAATGTCATCAGCAAGTTGCCTGGGGTAAGAATCTATGCCGCCACCCTGGCTTTCGCCGGAAGCAGACACAAAGGATAATTCATAATTCACAATTCATAATTCATAATTATTAGGACATCGGTCGAACAAGAATCTCAATATACCTAGCAAGAACCTCTTTATATATTGAGTGCACCAGCCCAGAATGGGCTGACTCTCGGTAACCCCAGTCAAGCGACGTCAGGAGCGCAGACTGAGGATAACAATACACCTCCCCCTTTTGGACTCAGTGCCCCGAAGGCGGCACACTAGCGCGAAGCGCGCAGATAGATAATACATAGTTTGTGCCAAAGGGCGCCTATCTATTGATTCTCTTCTTTAAAAAACAAGTTTTTTCTTTGTCTTTTCCCTCGTTTGCATTATCTTTGTACTAACATCCGTAAAACGTTATTCTTATGACAAGCATGGAACTTAATCAGGAACTTTTCCGCCAACTCGCCATCATCTCTGGCGACGAGGATATGATGCGCAAGGCCGTAAAGGCATTGAAGCGAATTGTTGGAAAGGCGGAACAAGATGAAGCCCTTATGAGCCATGACGACTTCATGGCGCGGGTGGAACAGGCTGCCAAAGGCAAGTCTAAATCGTTTGACAGCGTAGAGGATATCGACAAATATGTGCGCTCCTAATAAAGTTTGTCAGCCACTACAGACTAACCCATAATAAAGTCCCCGACCAATACTGGCCGGGGACTTTTATTTTCTGCCTGATTATCTGGTTTATTTCACGAGCACTTTCTTTGTGACGATGAGGTTGTTGTCCAACTCAAGGTTGGCCAGATACACACCAGGCGCCCAACGGGTGGTGTTAATGGGTTGGCTGCCCATCTGCTCCGTAATGCGGTCGCCAGAGAGATTGTAGACCGAGACACTGAAGATGTAGCAACCGCTGGCCGAGAAGTGGAGCTGACCGTCGTTGGCTGCGACATTCACCTTGTAGTCGGGAACGCTTATCCAACTGATACCCGAAGGCAGACTGCCCTCCGTGACGCCCTGGAAGAACATCGACACGGGAATATCACCCTGCTTGTCGGCAAAGACAGCTTCGGGAACGGAGATGCGCACCGTGTGGTCGCCGGCACTGAAACCGCCAAACGAGATGATACGGTTGTCGATGACATCGCCGGGACACCAGTTGCTGAAGCTCTGCCAGGTCTCATCGCTCCGCTTCGTATAGCCGTAGATGCCGTTGGCCTGCGTGTTGTACTTGCGGAAGGGCTCGCAGGTTGTGCGGCCGGGTTTGTAGACCAGCATCAGCGAATCGTCTACGTAGACGTAATGCCAACGGCGATTATACTCCTCGCCACCGGAGTTGGCTCCATGGTTGGAGGTGATGAGCACCAGCTGCGCGTCGCTGACGTTCTCCGGCACCGTGAAATGCCACGTCTTCACCGTCTTTCCCAGCGTGTCGGTAGCCTGCTCGTTATAATTGTTCAGGTTGCCGCCGCGGTATTCAGGCTTCTTCATGCAGATAGGCACCAGCACGTCGCGGTCAACATAGTCGTCGTGGCGCGCCCAGGTGGAGAACTTCAGCGTGCCTTTAAACACGTCGCTGCGACCGGCGCAGCCTGCCACCTGCTGATTGGCGGCATAGGGAACGCCAAAGAGCTCAAACTCCACCCAAATGTCATAGTCGGCCAATATCTTCTGGTCGCGCAGGATGTTGGCCACGTAGTCGATATGATAGTTGTAGGGCACCACGTCGGGCTGCTTGTTCTTGTTCATGAAGGGCGTGATGAAGCGTCCTATCTCGATGCGTGTGGTGGAATCGGGGATGTAAGTGGTGTCGCCCTTGGGCACGAAGGCCAGGTTGATATTGCCGATGCGGTCGTAGTTGTCGCAGCAGGCCTTCACGAAGACATCCATGCGCAGCGAGTCGCCGATGAGCGCCAGCTGTTCGGGCTTCAGTTTCACGGCATAGAGCGATGTGCTGTGGCGCAGGATACCGTCGCTGACGAGGCTGTCGGGGTTCTTGTCGAACAGATAGCCATCGTAGAAGGTAGCCTCGTTGAACAGCGTCAGCGTGTCGACCTTTGTATTATCCGCCTTTGCCGATACGGTGACACACAGCAACGACAAGGCTGTAAGCATAAAAGCGTATATCTTTCTTTTTACCATAAAAAAGGGATTAATTGAATGAAACTGATTGCAAAGGTAGTGAAAAAACAGATAAAAAGAAAGATAATCCGCTAATTTCGTGAAGTTCCATACGCTTGACGCATTTTTGGCCAACACTTGCAAGCCGAGATACAATGCCGCCACAGCCGTCTGCTTTGACTCTATTGTGACACTATATTCGACTACCCAAGGCCGCAGCGACGAAATATCGCGCTATTATCATGGAGGGCTTAAAAGTTTTTTCTATCTTTGCATATGACATTTTCCCCTTCGCCCAATGCCGGTTACTGACGGAGCGGGCTGCACGGGGGAAGTGTTGGCTGGGCAGCGGACAAGAAACGCCCGCTACCTTATATAATAGATACAAGATGGACAATACGATATCACCGATACAATCGCTGCTGCAACAGCGCACCCTGCTCCAGATGGAATACGCCGTGGAGAAGGAAGCCTACCGAAAGCAGACGCAAACCATGGGCATGGGCCGCAAGGTGAAGCGTGGCGACGCGTGGTTTCCCCTCTCCGTGGGCCGCTGCGCCTACAACGCACTCAACCAGATGACGATTGAGGTGACGCGCACCGCCGACACCGACATCACCCACAACTTCGAATTCGGCAAGCCCGTGGTGTTCTTCTCCATGAAGAAGGACGGCTCCATACGCTATTTCTCCTTCTCGGCCCAGGTGAGCTATGTCGACGGCGACCGCATGGTGGTGGTCATTCCCGAGGGACATCAGCTCGACATTCAGAGTTCTACCGATCCCATCGGCGTGCAACTTTTCTTCGACGAGACCACCTACCGCATGATGTTCGATGCCCTCGACCGCATCATCCATGCCAAGAACAACCGTCTGGCCTACCTGCGCGACCTCTTCTACAGCCACCAGCCTGCGCGACAGTTCTCTTTCGAGCCGATGCGCTTCCCCTGGCTCAACGCCACGCAGGAGGAGGCCGTCAACAAAGTGCTGCAGGCCAAGGACGTGGAAGTGGTGCACGGACCACCAGGAACGGGCAAGACAACGACCCTCGTGGAGGCCATCAACGAGGTGCTGATGCGCGAGAGCCAGGTGCTGGTGTGCGCACAGAGCAACACCGCCGTCGACTGGATTAGCGAAAAGCTCGTCGACCGTGGCATCAACGTGCTGCGCATCGGCAATCCAACGCGCGTCAACGACAAGATGCTGGGCTTCACCTATGAGCGGCGCTTCGAGGCCCATCCCGACTATCCGCAGCTCTGGGCCATACGCAAGGCCATCCGCGAGGTGAGGGCCGACAAGGGCAGCCGCACATCCCGCCACCAAAAACTGGAGAGACTGAAGAGCCGCGAGACCGAACTCTCCATCCGCATCCGCAGCTACGTCTTCGGAGAGGCCCGCGTCATCGCCTGCACCCTCGTCAGCGCCGGCTCGCGACTGCTTGAAGGAATGAAGTTCGGCACCCTCTTCATCGACGAGGCCGCCCAAGCCCTCGAGGCCGCTTGCTGGATTCCCATCCGCCGCGCCACCCGCGTCATCCTCGCCGGCGACCACTGTCAGCTGCCGCCTACGGTGAAGAGCATGGCCGCGCTGAAGGCCGGACTCGGCACGACGCTCATGGAGCGCATCGTGAAGAACAAGCCCGAGGCCGTGACGCTGCTGCGCATACAATACCGCATGAACGACGCCATCATGGAGTTTCCCAACCAGTGGTTCTACCACGGCATGGTGCACAGCGCCGAGGGCATGGGCCACCGCGGAATACTCGACTACGACAATCCGATGATGTGGGTAGACACCAGCGCCCTGCCGCCCACCGACGACGAGCCCCACTTCCGCGAGGCCTTTGTGGGCGAGAGCTTCGGCCGCATCAACAAGGACGAGGCCCGACTGACGCTCCAGACGCTGGAAGACTATTTCACGAAAATCGGCAAACAGCGCATCCTGGAAGAGCAGATCGACGTTGGCGTCATCTCGCCCTACCGCGCCCAGGTGCAGTATCTGCGCGCATTGCTCAAGCGGAGTGAGTTTTTCAAGCCCTTCCGCCGGCTCATCACGGTGAACACGGTCGACGGATTCCAGGGACAGGAACGCGACATCATCCTCATCTCGCTGGTGAGAGCCAACGACAACGGCGAGATTGGCTTCCTGCGCGACCTGCGCCGAATGAACGTGGCCATCACGCGGGCCAGGATGAAACTCATCATCCTCGGCGACGCGGCAACGATGACCCGACACCCTTTCTACAAAAAGCTATATGAATACATCAACAATAAATGATCTGCTCGTGGCCCACGGCATCAAGCCCACCGCCAACCGCATCGTCATCGCCCGCACGCTGTCGACCGCCATGTCGCCCATGTCGATGAAGGAGCTGGAAGACAAGATTCTCACCATCGACAAATCGGGCATCTTCCGCACGCTGTCGCTTTTCCGTCTTCACCATCTCGTACACGACATCGAGGACGGCGAGGGCAACGTGCGCTATGAACTCTGCTGCAGCGACACCGATGCCGACGAGGACGAGGACCTCCACGCCCACTTCTTCTGCGAATGTTGCCACCGCACGTTCTGTCTCGACAACACGCCGATTCCACCCATCGACCTGCCCGAAGGCTTCGTCATGACGTCGGTGAACTATATGGCAAAGGGCATCTGTCCGGAATGCAGGAAAAAAAGAGCACTGAAAGGCCTGCAGTAAACCGTTGAAGGCTACCAGAGTCCAACAGGAAATCCCGCATTTCGGCTCACGGCAACTTATCTCACCATCTCTCAATAAAGAAAGAAAACGATGTATACAACAACAGATTTTTTCATTCGCTTAGCCTTGGCTTCACTGTTCGGCGCCATGATAGGTCTGGAGCGCGAGCTGCGCGCCAAGGAGGCCGGCACGCGCACCCATTTTCTCGTGGCTTTGGGCAGTGCGCTCTTCACCGTCCTCTCGCAGTACGGTTTTGATGCCGCCCTGCGCGAGTATTCCTCCTTCGCCTCGTTCGATCCCTCACGTATCGCCGCTCAGGTGGTGACGGGAATCGGATTCATCGGCGCCGGTACGATCATCTTCCAGAAGCATGTGGTGCGCGGTCTGACGACAGCCGCCGGACTGTGGGTGACGAGCGCCATCGGCATGACTGCCGGTGCTGGTCTCTACGCCCTGGCCCTGGCGAGCACGGTGCTGGTGCTGCTCTGTCTGGAGGCCGTCAACTACGTCACGCGGCGCTTCGGCGTGAAGAAGATTATGGTGACCTTCTCCACCGAGAAGCACGAGACCGTGAAGTCACTGCTGAAGGAACTGCAAAACGAGGGTATCGACTTCGACTCCTACGAGATGCACCGCAGCAAGACCGACGACGGCAACCAGCAATTCACCGTGACGCTCGAAGTGAAGGTGAAGCGCAACAACTACAGGGAACGCGTCATGAGCTTCGTGAAGGATTTCAACGGAGTGAGTATAGAGATGATGGAATAAGGCCCGGCTGATGTTTTCCTCTACAGAAATTCTGCATCCGCTGTCGGCAACGACGGCTCTACCCCCGATGATGAACAATCCGTTCTATTACCGGCCGCACCCCTTGTGCCGGCAGGCAATGGACGAGGTGGCGGCGTGGCTTAGACAGCAGTCCGACCGCAGCCCCTTCAGACAAGAATGCGAGGCAGGAAAGATGTTCGGCGTACTGCTGGTGAGCGACAGCGACGGTCGGCTGGGCTACTTGGCGGCATTCAGCGGACAGGTGTGCGGCAGGGGCGACTGGCCGGGATTCGTTCCGATGATTTTCGACTATCTGCAACCCGACGGTTACTTCATGCGCCACGAAAAGGAAATTGAAAACCTGGCACCCCTGATAAGCAACGAACAGGAAAAGACCGCACAGCTGATTGCGGCCAATCGGCAACAGCATGAGCAGAGGCGCAAAGTCCTGCAGGCGGACATTGAGAACTTTCGTCAGGAGATGGCCGCGAGCAAGCTTCGGCGCGATGCTCAGCGCCAGGCGGGTGAGGGCAACGAGGCCGAGCGGATTCGCGAAAGTCAGTATCAGAAAGCGGAACTCCGTCGGCGGCGGCAGAAGATGCGACAGGAAGAGGAAGAGTGGACGGCCGAAGAGCGCTTGCTCGCAGGCCGGACGGACGAGTTGATTGCAAGGCGCAAGCGCATGAGCGACGAGCTGCAACGCTGGCTGTTCAGCCATTTCCGCGTGGTCAACGGCCGTGGCGAATGGCGGTCGCTCATCGAGGTCTACGGCTGCATTCCTCCTTCGGGGAGCGGTGAATGCTGTGAGCCGAAGCTGTTGCAATACGCCTACAGTCACCAGCTCAAGCCGCTGAGCATGGCGATGATGTGGTGGGGCGAGAGTCCACGCGGCGAGGTGCGCCACCACGGCGCCTATTATCCGGCCTGCAATGCCAAATGCAAGCCGCTGCTGGGCTTCATGCTGCAAGGAATCGCTGTGGAAGACAACCAGCTGCTCATGCCCGCCAGCCAGGAGTTGCCCATCGTGTATGAGGACGACGCGGTGTGCGTGGTTTGCAAACCGGCAGGAATGCTCAGCGTTCCGGGCAAGAGCAGCCGCGAGAGCGTGTACAGCCGGTTGCGCCTGCTGTGGCCCCACGCCGATACGCCCATCATCGTTCACCGCCTGGACATGCAGACAAGCGGACTGCTGGTCACGGCCAAGACCTTCGAGGCCTATCACGAACTGCAACGCCAGTTTGCCAACCACGAGATTCGGAAAACCTATATCGCGCTGCTGGAGCCTGCGCCATCAGGAAAGCCAACGCCACCCGAGGGCCGCATCTCGCTTCCTCTCCGTCCCGACCTTGACGACCGGCCGCGACAGCTCGTCGACCACACTTATGGGCGCGAGGCCATCACCGACTATCGGATGCTGGACGACAGCCGTATAGAACTGCATCCGCTGACCGGCCGCACCCATCAGTTGCGCGTACATTGCGCCAGCAGCGAAGGCTTGGGCCGCCCCATCATTGGCGACAACCTCTACGGTCATCCCTCAACCCGGCTTTTTCTGCACGCCGCCCGTATCACATTCCGCCACCCAGTGAGCGGAGAATGGCTGACTTTTGAACAGCCTCCCGAATTCTAAAGTAAACAACTTTTCGGTAGTAGGAGGAAGGGAGGAGTTGCATGTTAATGGGAAGTCAAAGAAGTCAGAGGGAAGTTAAAAGGAAGTTAAGGGACATCGGTACTGCGTCTGAATAATCTAACCTACATTATTCAATTTCTCATGAATATAATCATTTACGAATAATTCATGGGTAATTTGTGATAATTCATGTTCAAAAAAGTAGCGTTTAATGTTCATGAATAATGCAGGCCAACCAGACAGCAGGAAAGGCAGATTTGGCGAAAAGGCACATAAAGAGCCTGGCTGTTTCTAGTGAAGCGGCCTCACTTTTCTCCACTTTGCTCATGTTATGCAGACAGCCATCTCAGCAAGGCTGTCTGCAGGGCTTCCCTGTGCCGGTGGTGTGGCGAGAAGCTTATCTGCACGTATATTTTTCTCTCCTTGATGAAGACGGCGCTCAGCATGACCCGCTTGATCAGGCTGTCCATCGTGAAGTCCTCCACTTCCGTGCCCTCGAATTGTGTGTGCTTCATGTTGTAGGCGATGATGTATGCCACAGAGTATCTGGCCTACGCGCTGGCAGACCATCTCGGCGTAGGTATGCTGGATGAGGTCCTTGTTGCGGAAATCTGGAATAAGCCTTCCGACACGTCCGGCAATGGTATCCAGCAGAGAGCCCGCTATGATGAGTTCGCCGTTTGAGGAAATGTCCGGAGCGTTGAAATCAACCCTCATGTCTTTGCCGGGAATGGCATGAGGAAAAGAAATTGAAACCTTTTCTTGCGAATCTGAGTTATTTGTATTACCTTTGCACATGAGAAAGCGTTTGTAACTGTTTGATTTTCAACTATAAAGTTACTGCATTTTGTTGAGATAACAAAATGTAACGCTTTCTTTTTTAGCTTTGTACTATGAATTTTCTAGGTTAGGGCGATCAAATAGGAAGGGAGTAATGTCCCTCTAACTTCCCATTAACTTCCTCTAACTTCCCTCTAACTTCCCATTAACTTCCTCTAACTCCCCATTAACTTCCCTCTAACTCCCCATTAACTTCCCTCTAACTTCCCATTAACTTCCTCTAACTTCCCTCTAACTTCCCATTAACTTCCCTCTAACTTCCCATTAACTTCCCTCTAACTCCCCATTAACTTCCCTCTAACTTCCCATTAACTTCCCTCTAACTTCCGAAAAACAATTCTGAAATGATGAGCCAGATGTTGAGACAAGTGACGATGACGGCGAGACCGTAGAGGAAGGCCGCGTTGAGCGGCTTGTTGGCGTATTTGCCCATGATGCGTTTCGACGAGGTCAGACTCACCTGCAGGAACACGGTGAATGGCAATTGCAGACTCAGCACCATCTGCGAGATGATAAGTCCCTTGAAGGGGTCGCCGATGAAGAAGATGACGAGCAAAGCCATTCCTAACGACAACAGCACACCAACGGCCGAGTGGGGGTCTTTGGCGTTGTACGACTCGCCGAAGAGACCCGAAAAGATACTACCTGCCGCCATACCGCTGGTGATGGTGCTGGAGATGCCCGCCAAGAGCAGGGCTATGGCAAAGATGTTGGAGGCGTTGCTGCCGAGTAGGGGAGCAAGCATGGCGTTGGCCTGTGCCAGATCGTCGACATGCTCGCCCCGGGTAAAGAAGGTGGAGGCCGCCAACAGAATCATGGCTGAGTTGATGGCCCAGCCGATGAGCATTGAGAACAGCGTGTCGGCAAACTCATATTTCAGTGCATGGCGTATGCGTTCGTCGCCCTTGAGGTTGATCTCGCGGCTCTGTATCACCTCTGAGTGCAGGAAGAGGTTGTGGGGCATGACTACTGCACCGAGAACGCTCATGATGATGAGCATTGAGCCTTGGGGCACTGACGGCACCACGGCCGAGCGGACAGCGTCACCCCAGTCGATGTGTACAAGGAAGAGTTCGTAAATGAACGACAATCCTATTATCGACACGAAACCGATGACGGCGCGCTCTATCTTCTTATAGGAGTTGGTGAACAACAGGATGAGCACTGCTGCCGTCACGAGCAACGACCCCACGGGAATGGGGATACCAAAGAGCATCTGCAAGGCGATGGCACCGCCCAAGATCTCGGCCAATGATGTGGAGATGCTGGCCAGAATGGCGGTGATGACGATAGGGCGCCCCACCCACCGTGGCGTGTATTTCACTGCCGCCTCACTCAGGCACAGACCGGTGACAATGCCAAGATGGGCCACGTTGTGCTGCAAGGCGATGAGCATGATGGTCGACAGCGTCACCACCCATAGCAGGGCATAGCCATATTCTGAACCGGCGGCGAAGTTGCTTGCCCAGTTTCCAGGATCGATAAAGCCTACGGTGACCAACAGTCCGGGACCAATGTATCTGAAAATGTCAAGAGCACCCAGTACATGGGGGTGATGCTTGTTTTTTAGTTCTTCGAGTATGTCCTTCATTCCATTATTATTGATTTGTTGGCAAAGATAAGCAATTATTTCGACAGTCGTTGCTGGCTACCGGTATTTTATGCTCCTTTTCACAGAACAAGCATCCTAATTGCAGGTAGGGGGCTCGAAAAATATTCGAGCTGTACGGATGAAACAGTTCGACATGTATAGCTGGAAAAGCCTTGAAAGGGCGACATAATAGAGGATAGGGCGTAAGCCCTATCGTTTTGTGCCTCAGATTGCTAAAAGCCTCGTATGAGTTTTCAATCCGTTGCGATGTTTTGAAGGTGCTGTAACAAACTGATAATTGCTTGCTTGTCCTGATTGACGAAAAAAGCCCCGCCTACACATACGTGCAGGCAAGGGCCAGGATATAAAATGAAAGGGAGAAAGCCTTATTCTGCCATTAACTTGAAGGTTGTGGCTGTTCCGTCGAGGCGTGTTGCCTTGATGATGACCACACCCGGCTGAATGTTTGCTGTCAGACGGTCGGCACCATTGGCCGAAGCCGTACCGAGCAGCATGCCACTGCCATTGTAGACTTCCACCTTGCTCAGGTCGTGACGCGTACTGGTCACTACAGCCTTGCCTTCAGCGGTTGTCACATAGATGTTGGCGCTGCCGCTGACATTCTTCACGTTGTCGGTGTTGCCTACACGCGAAAGGTAGAAACGACCTACGCAGGAGCCATCCAAGAAGATGACGGGAGCCTCGCCGGCCTCATAGCTGTTGCCTGTGAGACGGTCGAAAAGCTGCCAGCCCTCTGTGTCGGCATTGCCCTCGGCATGGAAGTCGAGCGCTACGGAGTCGGCCTTGGCCAGACAGACGCCCAACTCGATGACGTCGCTATCCTCGGGGCGGATGTCGTAAGCCCTTCCGTTGTCGATGCTGAAAAGAGCCAGACTCGGCTTGTAGTCTTCGTCCATCAATGTAGCGGCCTTGGCATCGCTGCCTTCCAGGAGAACGGTGCCCGAAATGTACTTGTCAGTTTTGGCCGTGACGCGCAGTAGTCCCAATGTGTTGTTGCTGCTGGCCTTGGCTGCGGCAGTCTGCGCAGTGGCCGTCTTGCCGGCGAACATCGTGTTGTCGTAGTTCACTTGCAGCGTAGTGGCCTTTTTATTTTTGACGTCCTTGGCCACTGCAAAGAAAGCACTTGCAGGAGCGATGTAGCGGTCGTCGTCGGTGAGGGCGGTGGAGCTTATCAACTGGTCGTTGATTTCAATCACCGAATAAGTGGTGTTTTGCTTATAGAGCTTGATGCCGCTGATCACATTGGCATTTTCGGTGTTGTCAAGGAAGGCCTTCACATCGAGGTGGCTCATGGTGGGGTTGCCCACAAGGAACACGCCCTCCTCGTCATAAGAAGTTGAGGATGCGCTATTTTTATAGTTGAGCACTAACGCGCTGTTAGTATCCTTCCAATTTTCTGAGCTCCACAATTGGTCGGCTGTGCCACCATGGCTCAACGTCTCGCTGCCTTTCTCTGTGCCCAATGCATCATAATAAGAATAGGTACGGCTACCCGACTTGGGCAGATGGATGGTGTAGCTGCCGTTTGACTCGCTTTCGCCGTTGGCTAAGAGCGAGAAGCAAGCGGGGGCGTAGGTTGTCTTGCTAATTAATCCTTCTTCCGTCGTAGAGGAGTAGTCCTGCTTGAGACTGTTGAAGGAGTGGCTCCACGTGCCTTCCGTTATGAGCGTGACAGCACCTAAGTCCTTGCTGTTTGGAGTGAATTTACCTTTCAAAGAAGTCTTCCATACGCGTTGATAGATCATCGGACTGGTTCTCACGTCGAAGTTCACAGGGTCGGCCTCATCGGTCAGAGCCGTGAAATATTTGTCGCTGCTCACCGTCGAGGCAAACAAGTCGCCGCTATATACCTGAGCCAGCGGTGCCATCCAGAGAGATACTTCGCCATCTTTCAGTCCTAAGTCCACCCAAGCACTCTTGTAATCGAGTTTGAACACATTCTCCACGGCAGCTCCCGGCTCGAAGTGGATGCCGTTGCACTGGTTGTCGTTGTCGGCAACGGGCGTGGTAAGCACAGGATAAACCTTGGCGCCGGTGGGTATCACCACATCGGTGCACTTGTAGGGTGAGCCTTCAATCCAGTTGCTCCACACGTTCCAGTCGGTGCTGGTAGTGTTCGGGTTCCAATGGGTGACCAATGGATGGACTGCGTAGTTAATGACGCCAACTTGCTTGTAACTGCTTCCCTCGGTAGAAGTCGACTCCATCAAGATGCGTGCGCTGAACTGGCCCGACTTGGTTGTGCTCAGTGTAGAAGTGAAAGCACTTGTGCCGTTGCCATTATTGCTGGCAGTGGTCTTCAACAAGTTATCTGTCTGGTCGGCAGCCTCAATATAATAGCTAAATCCAGTTTTTCCCGTGAAAGAGAAGGTGATGTCGCTATTGAGACAGGCCTGGGGGTTGTTCTCATCCTTCACCTCGCCATTGCAGGAGTCATCGTCCTTGCAGTCGGGCACGCCGTCACCGTCGATGTCGCTTTGCAGCACAATACCGTATATCTTCTGCACGCCGGCCACTTGTGCCACACCTGCCAGCGTGATGAGTACTTCGTCATACTGCTTCTTTGGGTTCCATACATAGATGTTGTGGCCCTTGGTGGTCACAACGTCAGCACCCAAGACATTCCAGTCGGTCTTGCTCTCGCCCGTGGCCTGTCCGTCGAGATAGGTCTCCACCTTCATCCACGTGCCAGCGCCAATGCCAAGCGGGTCTAACCCCTTGCCGTCAGTCCCTGTAAAGATGCTCTGATAGTTGTTGTTGTCCATCACGATGGCGAGCTGCTGGCGGTAGTCGGCCTTGCGTCCGAGTTTCACGCCAATCTTTGTGCCGCCGCCCACGTTGGCCACCGAGCCTAAGGTGACGCCAGTTGTGAGGTCGCCGTCGATGAGGTTGGATAAGTCATCGATGCCTCCACCCACGTTCACCGTGCTGTAGGTACCCGTCAGATAACCATCAATGCTGGCACCGCTTGAGGGCGTTTTCGCCGTAGGATCAGTCTTCACCACAGCAGAGACAACAGTATGGTCACAGCCTAAGGGATCGTCGCTCAGGGCGATGTTCTCACCGGTCTCGTAGAAGGGATAGAAGAAGTCTTGCTCAGAGGCGTTCAAGCCCAGCACGCCGTTGTGATAGAGTGCCATCTGATCAAAGTCTATGTTTGCTGGTACGATGGCGGCCATTTCCATTTTCTGCAGTTTGTCGGAGCCCGCAAGGCCTACGTTGAGGACGTTGGCTTGAGTAAGGGCAGAAGTGTAGACATTTTTATTGTCCTTGTAGAACTCCATGCTGTAGCCATTCAGCAGGTTGAGGTTCAGTCCTGTACCTTTTGACTGGATCACGAAACCTATTTTTATGGAATCGGTAGCTGCGATGTCCAGCACCTCTCTGAAGGTCTTCTCTTTGTTCGTGGTCTGAATGGCCACTACACCCACATGCCCTGCAACTTGCAGACCAGCCACGTATTTGGCGTAAGTATCTTTATTGCCGTCGAGCAGATTGTCATCGCCATCATCAAATTTGGAAATAGAGATGAGGCTGCCCGTTGTGCCGGGGATTGATGTAGCCTTCTCGAATCCCATGTCTCGGGATAACACATTCTCATACTGTACCGCACCACTCGTGTTTCCTTGGTTCTTGATGATCGTGACCTCATCGTAGCAGCCGTCGGCTGAAGTGGCGCGGAACACATATTTGGTGCCTTCCCCACCAGTCATACCCGTGACATAGCCGTTTTGGTCGATGCTGGCTCCGCCACTTACGGAAGACCATGTCACTGGCACCTTGTTGTTGTGGTAGAGTTGTGCCGTGGTCTGGTCGGCGCAGATGTTCATGTCAGGTGAGGGGTCGATGTCGCAATGATGGTCGATGTCGGGCGCCGGCTCAACAAAGGCATAGTTGAACACCGTTCCGCCCAAGTCTACGTTGAGCAGGCCTACATATTGGATGGATACGCCCGAGAAGGGTTTCGTGGTGATGAACGAGAGATTGGACTCGCCGCCTTTGATGAGGTTGAGGTTGAGTACGGACTGGTCCATGCGAAAACTCTCCACCTCGGTGTTGTTCTGATCCCAGGTTCTGATGAGAAGTCCTCCACCAAGAAGGCTGAGGTTGAGGGCAGAGCCACCTTTGCCCTTGAAACCTACCACGGAGCCTGCAGCGAAGCTCTCGCCATCGCTGTTGTAGGTTCTTACTTTCAGGGGGATGGTGGAGCCAATCATGATGACGGCCTTGCCAAGCACGCTGTTGGTGATGTCGGCATCCACCAACTTATCTGGGCCCGACACGTCTTCTGTCTTCGTCAGTCCATAGTCGGTGCAATAGTCGTCGAAGTCTTTCAGCGTGCTGGTCACGCTCTTATCCTTGTTGGTGAGGGTGTAGAGCGTAGGCGAGCCCACGTAGGCATAATGCACGTCAAGGGCGGAGATGACCGAGACCTCCACTCCGGTGTTGACCAGCTTTACTTCATCAAACTCTTCGGGCGCCACAGCCTGGATGTTGTAGGTGGCATTCTTGGAACCGGGCAGTGAGCCCAAAGAGACGTTTACGCCATTGAAGTTGCTGCCTGAGGTGCCATAGACTTCGCCTACTTTCTTTCCCTCCAGGTAGAACTCGATAGTGAATTTCTTGATGAGTTCCAAACTGAGCACGCCCGAGCCGCCTTCCTGTCCGATGCAGAAGCCTGCCGTGGTGCCCTTGGCGTAGTGGCGCGTCATGTCGCGCACGCTTGTTATGGGGTTATAGGTCAGGGTAGCACTCACACCGTTTTTGAAGCTGGTGTAGTCGCTCAGCGTGTCGTTGGTCATCTTGCCCAATCCACTGGGCCATGAAGCCACGCCCACCGTGGTGAAGATGTCGTTCACCACGCAGTTGCGACCCGTGAGGGCGCGATAGCGGGTGAAAGCGTGCACCAAGTCGCTGTGTGTGCCGGTCAGCTCATTCTGTACGGCATCGTCGGTCTGCTTGCTTTGCTCATAAAGCAGCATCTTGTTCACGTTATAATAACGCTTGCTGGCCAGCTTGTCGGTTTCGCTATCGGCTCCCCAAACCTGAAGGGTGGAGAGCAGCGCTACGAAAAGCACGGCAAACGAAAAGAGCTTTCTCATATCTTGTCTTCCTTTCTGTTCTTAATGTCAATTAAAAATGTCATCTTCGTCCACTGGGTTCTGGTCGTTATTCGTACCAATATATTCACTGGCCGGGCCTGCCATTTTTCCACCGTGGATACTCAGGTCATTATGTAACGGATCGCCGTCATACTGCATGTAGAAACCGTCCTTCTTGATTCGTGGCGAAACGTTCAAGACCTGTTCTACTTCTGCCTCTATCGTGATAGAGCAGGGAGCGATGTATGTCTTTTTCATTTCAAGTATATTTTTTTACCGTTTGTAATGTAGATGCCATGCTGCGGATGGCTAACCTCGCGGCCTTGCAGGTCGAAGTAGCGCTTGGGGGCAGAGGGTGTAGTGTTGATGTCGGTGATGCCGTCGGTGGAGTCAAAACTCACGCTGAGAATCTTTCCCTTGCTGCTTTGGGCCTCCGATTCAGCGGTGGCTTTCACATAGCAGCGGTTGGCCATCAAGTAGTCGTCGGCGGGGTGGCCCAGGCACAGGGCGTTTTCATCAGTATAAGTGCCGCCATCGTTCTTCCGTGTCACGGAGAACACATAGATGTTGTTGCGGTTGTAGATGTGCTTATCGGTGTCGTCAGCATCGCCCAAAATGTAGTCTTCGCTCTCGGCTATGCCTAAGAGGATGTCGTTGTCGATGTCGGCGGGATAGCTGTCGGCGTCGCCTGTGGCAATCTCAAACTTCACGGTTTTGAACTTGTCGTCGTCGGTTATCAGTGCCAAAGCGCCATGCTTTGCAGGCAGAATCTCTCCCGGCTGAATTCTGGTTGTTACAATTCCGCTGTAGTCTGAATTCCAACGGGCAGTATACAGTTTTACATTCTCTTCGTCAGTATTCATAATGTCGAAGGGGAACCACAGCGTCACATATCGGTAGCCATTGAAGTTGGCGCTGGCAGCAGTGCGGGCCTCGATGTAGCGGGCACGGTGCAGGCTCCAATTATATGCATCGTCGTCGGAAGGCTTCGTTGTGGATGATGTAAAGGAGCGGTAAACCAGGCCGGCCTGCGTCAGGTTGGGCGTAGCGTCGCTGTTGGGTGTGCCGTTTTCGCCGGTGTCGGCAATGTCGAGCCATCCCTTAGGCGTCTCTGTTGTGGTGGAGTTTGTTCTGTCGAGCAGCATCATGGCATATTCGCCCTTATCGTTGTTGTCGTCTTTGGGCAGGAAGTAGAAGAGCGCACGGCTGCTCTTGTCTGCATTCTCGCTGATGAGGGGCATGAGCTGGCTTGTGCCCGAGGGCTCGCCGATATACTTCTTGCTGTTGGCGTTCTGTATGTAATAGAGACTGTGGGTGAAGTTGTTCACGATGCCGATGGGTGAGTCTTCGTCTTCAGAGCCGGGGGCGGCCAGGCTGACATGCCATACGTTGGCGGCCGTGCGGAGATCTACGCTGTTGGAGAACATGTCGGCAAGGTGGATGGTGGTACCTTGCACACCGTCAAAGGTTGCGGCGGCCGTCTTGTCTACGTCGTTGAGATAGCCGGCGGTGTTGTCGCCTGTGGGATCCGTTACATCGATGAGCTTGATTCGCTTTTTGTTGTTCTCAATGCGGAAATACCAGTTTTTTACGTTCTGTATATCGGTTTTGTTGATATTCAGGAACGGCACTTTCTCATCGGAGTTGTAGGGCGTTGGCTTGATCACCCACTCGTCGTCGAGCTTGGCCAGTTTCTCATTGTCTGAACGGGTTGTTATGCTCACCACGCCGTTGTTGTCCACACAAAGGTAGTTCTTGCCGTTTTGGAGTTTGAAGTCGGCGTCGTGGCCATTGTTGGCGTAGTAGAGGGTGAACGATTTTTCTCCGCCATGGTAAGCGTTGGAGAACACTCTGACACCGTTGGTCTCAGTTTCAGTTTCGGCAATGAAAATGCTGCTCGTGGTGATTCGGTCGGCAGAGTGGAAGTTTCCTTTGCCGTCGGTAGAAAGGAATTTATGGTAACGGCGCGAAGCAATAACAAAGGCTTCGCCATTCGTCGCAGTTGACACAACGTTGTTGTCGCTCAGCTTTCTGGCTGTGGAGATATAAGATGTAAGCGCCGTCCAGTCTGTAGCTGTAGGGGTGGTAGCCTCCGTGCCTGTATAGCCACATTGCTTAGCGAGGTTGTACAGATCGTCGTAGGTGTAGAACTGGAAGGTGGGGAGCTGGTAGTAGTTGGTTGCTCCGTGTGTTCCCAAGTTTACTTCTTCTTTTTCTGTAGAGCAAAGGTAGTATGAACCGTCTTTATAAGCATAAAGACAGTTGGTGGGGGGGGTAGTGTTAGAAGAGCTGATCAGATAGCCGTTGGGGTTCAAGGTGTTGGTCGTGATGTACCACGTAGCGCCCGTAGCATCTGTCTTGCCACGGTAAGTTGAGGAGGTTTTCTCATTGTTGAGATAACCGCTTCTGCCTTCATTGTACAATTTCCAGCCGCCCTCTGAATCTGAAGCGGTGAACTGCCACAGATAATAGTTGTCTTCAATTTTGCTGCCAAAATAAGCAGCCTTTGCAGAGTGGCTACTGCAGCTCAGGAACAGTCCTGTCTCCACATTGCGGATGACATAGTTCGTGCCAGTTTTTGGCGTGAATGTTGTTGTCGTCTCAGCCTTTGCTGGTGGCGACACAGCTATCAGCAAAGCGATGCCAATAGCTGCCCATTTTGCTTTCTTCATTGTTTTTTCTTTTATATCTGTTGAAATAAGTGTACTGAAGATATCGACAAGGCTTTCGTCCCTGTCTTAATAGAGATCTTGATTTTGCTCGTTTCCGGGGGATGACCGTCGGATGCTTATCCGGTGCGTTATCAGATTTTTCTAACGAATGCAAGCGTCCCTTTACCCATACTGGTCCAATATAGGGTGGGATATGAACGGAGGCTCTCCGTTACTCTCTGATCATCGTATGTGTCTTTGATCTTAATCGGGGGGGGGCATGAGGAGACGCTGAGACGAGCTCAGTGTAGAAAAGAAAAGCTTTCGCATTGTCAACAACATAATTTAAATTACTTTTTTACCGATATTTCTTTTGTCAGACGATAATTTAGTATTTGTTGGCAGACAATTCTGGAGCTGTTGAAATACTTCGTTGTTATGTATCTTTGATTTCGCTGCAAAATTATAGATATTATTTGGAATGCCCAAGGAAAACTATTAAAAAATCGGAAATCGTAAGAAGAAAGTAAAACGAAATTACATAACTATGTGCAATGTCTAATCTATAAAGGAATTACTGGCATTGGAATATGTTACTAAAATATCTAATCTGTAGGCTATTTGTGTGTAGAAAGCAAATATTTGTTGGCTAATGGAGATAGTTTTGATACGTATGCCGTCAATTTCTTTGTCATCCTGTCATTTGATTGTTATAAATTTTGCTTTGATGTTTATAGGGGTCTTGGAAAACTATAATAATGCCTTTCCTCATAGCTTACGAGAATGAAGACACAGCCTCAATGAAGACCCTCTCTAACTCTCCCTAAAAGGGAGAGAATGCAAATACCAAGGGGGAACAGAAAGGTAAGGGCGACATAAATTCATATTGGATGTTATCTGAATAAAGGTGAAATTACGCAAGTTTGTGTTTGCTGGCGGTTGCCAGCAATTGTGTTGGCGGTTGCCAGCAAATGGATAGAAGCCTTTCTGTCAGGGCAAACGCACCTAATTTTTTCACTTTTAAAACATTGCGTTTGTTAACATAACAAGTTGATTATTAATATGATATATTTGTATATGTCAAAATGTTTTGTACCTTTGTAAGATAATATTTAACAAATAGGACCCCAGTGTGGTGATGTTAGGACTAAAGAACGTTAATACTCATTGTTTTGACTTTCCTCACGCAGATTTTGCTGATTTCGCAGATAATAACACGGTATTAACATCAGCGAGTTCTCCATTTGCGAAGCAAAATCTGTAAAGGTTGATGATTTAGAGCAAGTTTTACCCTTAAATGCCATTTCGCAGCAGCAGGATTTCGCAGATGTGTTCCCATCGAGCCCTAAAGGGAACCAATAAGGTGAGATCTGCGTGAGGAAAATCGAAACGTCGGACGGCATCAGTAGTGGTGAAATACATCGTGATTCGTAACACACAGAAAATAAAGAAGGGGCAGATAAGCTATGAAGCTATGCTGCATCTGTCCCTTCCTTATCTATTAGCCTTCGTTAAGCACCGACAGGAAAGCGGCTGCTTATGAGTCTTTCTTAGAAACTATCCTTCTTCCGGCTATGTATCGCCCAGCACTCGTAATCAGTACTGCCGGGTCAGCAAAAATTATGAGTTATGAATTGACATAGGAGTGTTTGTGCACGTCGCCCACGGCTCTTCCGCTGGGCTCGTTCATATTCTTGAACGAAGCATCCCACGCCAAGGCCTCAGCCGACGAACAGGCAACGCTCGGCACGCTGGGCACCGTGCGGGCTGCGCTGTCGCTGGGGAAATGACTGGCAAAGATGCTGCGATAGAAGTATTCCTCCTTGTTGCGCGGCGGGTTGATGGGGAAGCGCTCGGCGGCGTGGGCCATCTCCTCGTCGCTCACCTGGCTGGCGGTGTAGTCGCGCAGCGTGTCGATCCAGTTGTAGCCCACGCCGTCGGAAAACTGTTCCTTCTGCCGCCAGGCCACTTCCTCGGGCAGCATGTCGGCAAAGGCCTCGCGCACGATTTTCTTCTCGATGACGTCGCCCGGACACATCTTGGCTTTGGGATTGAGGCTCATCGCAATGTCGAGGAACTCCTTGTCGAGAAACGGCACTCGTCCCTCCACGCCCCATGCCGCAAGACTCTTGTTGGCGCGCAGGCAGTCGTACTGATACAGACGCGAGAGCTTGCGCACGGTCTCCTCGTGGAAGGCACGCGCGTCGGGCGCCTTGTGGAAGTAGAGATAGCCTCCGAAGATCTCATCGGCCCCCTCGCCCGAAAGCACCATCTTGATGCCCATCGACTTGATGACACGGGCCAGGAGATACATGGGCGTTGAGGCCCGTACGGTGGTGACGTCGTAGGTCTCGATGAAATAGATCACGTCGCGCAGCGCGTCGATACCCTCCTCGATGGTATAATGGATTTCGTGATGCACCGTTCCGATATAGTCGGCCACCAGACGGGCCTTGGCCAGGTCGGGCGAGCCCTTCAGGCCCACGGCGAAAGAGTGCAGGCGCGGCCAGTAGGCCTGTGTGGCACCTCCGTCCTCAATACGATGGGACGAATATTTCTTGGCAATGGCCGAGATGACGCTCGAGTCGAGACCACCGGAGAGCAGCACGCCGTAGGGCACATCGCTCATCAGCTGGCGGCGCACGGCGTCCTGAAGTCCCTCGCGCACGTCGCTCACCTCTGCCGGGCGGTCCTTCACGTAGTCGTAGCTCTCCCACCGACGGTGGTAGTAGCGCGTCATGCCCGGCTTGCGGCTCCAGTAGAAATGGCCGGGAAGGAAGACCTCATACTGATCGCACTGCCCTTCGAGCGCCTTAAGCTCGGAAGCCACGTAGACATGGCCCTCCTTGTCGTAGCCTATATAAAGAGGTATGACGCCAATGGGGTCGCGGGCAATGAGGAAGGCATCCAGCTCACTGTCGTAGAGCGCGAAGGCAAAGATGCCGCTGAGCCGCTCGATGAGCTGGGGCAGCTTCGAAGCGTCGGCGCCATCCTCGCGCCACTGGCGGTAGAGCGAGAGGATGACCTCGCAGTCGGAACCGGTCTGGTAGGGATAGCGTCCGGCAAAGTCCTTGCGGATGTCCTGATGGTTGTATATCTCGCCGTTGACGGCCAGCACCTGCTTGCGGTCGGGCGAGTAGAGGGGCTGACGTCCCGACTCAGGGTCGACGATGGAGAGCCGCTCATGGGCAAGAATGGCCGAACCGCCGGCATAGATGCCGCTCCAGTCCGGTCCACGATGACGAATCTTCTGACTCATGCGCAAGGCTTTCTGACGCCACTCGGGTGTCTGCTGACGAAGATTGAAAATACCTACAATTCCACACATAAAATTCTTTCTTTTAAAGGTTATTAAAATAAGATGCTTCTCTTCCGCTGAAGAGAAGCACCCCGCGGGTAGATTGCCCAGGAGTAGATTATATCTTTATTGTAGTGAGGCCGGACTGAGACGACCGGCACTCACTGTCGTTATGTCATAACAGAAGGATGAGATCAGTTGTAGCAGCTCTCGCCGTGCTCGTAGATATCGAGACCTTCCTCCTCGATGCGCTTGTCGACGCGCAGTCCGACGGTCTTCTTGATGCCTACAAACAGCAGCCATCCGCAAACACCGGCCCAGCAGTCGATGGTAAGGATGCCGAGCACCTGTGCGCCCAGGAAGGCAAAGCCGTGACCATAGAACAATCCGCTGCTGACCGAGAAGAGGCCCGTGAGCAGAGTGCCCAGAATGCCGCAGACGCCGTGCACGCTGCTGGCACCGACAGGGTCGTCGATGTGGAGCTTCTGGTCGATAAACTCGATGGAGAAGGGCAGCACCGTTCCGCAGATGACACCAACCAACAGGGCTCCAGCTGGCGAAACTTGGTCGCAGCCGGCCGTGATACCCACAAGTCCGGCCAGGATGCCGTTGAGCGTGAGCGAGAAAGAGGGCTTGCCATACTTCAGCCACGTGACGAACATTGTGGCCAGTCCACCGGCAACGGCCGAGAGGTTGGTGGTGAGGAACACGTGGGAGATGGCTACGCGGTTGACCTCACCGCTGGCGGCAAGCTGAGAGCCGGGGTTGAAACCGAACCAGCCAAACCACAGGATGAAGACGCCCAGTGCGGCAGCCATCAGGTTGTGGCCGGGGATAGCGTTGCTCTTGCCGTCCTTGCGGTACTTGCCGAGTCGGGGACCCAGCACGATGGCGCCGATGAGAGCCAGCACACCACCCACGGAATGCACAACGGCCGAACCGGCGAAGTCGTGGAAGGTGACGCCGAAGGTGCGCATCATGAAGCTCGACGGATCGGCATTGCAGAGCCAGCCGCCGCCCCATGTCCAGTGGCCCTCGACGGGATATATCAAGAGGCTAATGAAGAACGAATAGACGCAATACATCGAGAACTTTGTGCGCTCGGCCATGGCACCGGAAACGATGGTGGCACTGGTGGCGCAGAACACGGTCTCGAAGATGAGGAAGCCCTCTGTGGGAAGGCCGTTGGCGTTATGATAGAAGCTGAGGTCGCCAAAATTAGGCATTCCGATGAAGCCCTGGCCGTTGGAACCGAACATGAAGCCGAAGCCCACAAACCAGAACAGCACCGACCCCAACATGAAGTCGACGAAATTTTTGAAAAGTATGTTGGCCGTATTCTTACTGCGCGTGAAACCGGCCTCACACAACGCAAAACCGGGTTGCATGAAAAACACCAGCATGGCAGCAAGCAACATCCATACGGTGTCGATAGAAATACTCAAATCCTGTATGCTCGTCATAAGTTATCCTCTTCGTTTGTTTAGTTACAATCCTTTTACCTTATTATATATATTCTCTCTCTTCCGAAACACCGGGAATGGCTATTCCTCTTTCTCGGCGTTGTATAGGGCAATGTCGCCACGCTCTCCCGTGCGGATGCGCACGGTGTCTTCCACCGGAATGACGAAGATGCGTCCGTCGCCGATCTCGCCTGTGCGTGCGGCTTCCTCAACGGCCTTGATGGTCTTCTCGACGTTCTTGTCGCGAACGACGATGTTGAGCAACACGCGCTCAATGCTGCTGGTGTCGTACATCACACCACGATAGATACGCGCCTGGCGCATTTTTCCCTCTCCTCTTACATCATAATAGGAGAACCATTCGATACCCGCCGCCAGAAGAGCTTCTTTCACTTCCTCGAATTTCGTCTTCCGAATAATAGCTTCAATCTTTTTCATAACTTTCTCTCTAATAATAACTATTCACTTAACATTGGCAAAACGTAAGTTTGATGGTGCAAATTTAATCAAATAGTCATTAATAATCTAAAAATTAAAACAAAACGATTTTACTTTCTTTGTTAAATCTTCATTTTGTCACAATTCGACGGCTAAACGATTACAGTTTGATAACATTTTTGCTAAAAACGATTACACATTCGTATAAAAGCATAAAATTTAGAAAAAAGTGTCGGTCGGTGATAGCTGGATTAAACAAAATGTTGTAATTTTGCACTTAGAAAGAATCAGATTGTCAATTCAGCTTAATTGAAGGAAACAGAACACTTATATTGAATAAAGAAAACAGGAGACAGAACACTATGCGAAGAACCATTCATTTTACGAAGATGCACGGAGCCGGCAACGACTATATATATGTTGACACGCTGCACTATCCCATTCCCGACCCGTCGGCGGCCGCCATTGCGTGGAGCCGTTATCATTTCGGCATCGGGAGCGACGGATTGGTTCTTATCGACAAGGCTGCACCTGAAAGCGGCGCCGACTTCACGATGCGCATCTTCAATGCCGACGGCTCCGAAGCCATGATGTGCGGCAACGCCAGCCGCTGCATCGGCAAGTACCTCTACGACAAGGGACTGACCGACAAGCGCGTGATCAAACTGCAGACGCTCTCCGGCATCAAGACGCTCGATCTCCACATCGACGGCATGAACCGCGTGGAGAGCGTGACGGTGGACATGCTGGAGCCGCGGTTCGACGTGGCCGAGCAGTTCGACAAGCAGAGCGTCGCCGACGGCCACATGGACCCGCTGCTCAAGGAGGCCGGCTGCGAGGAAGGCGTCTTCGTGTCGATGGGCAATCCCCACTACGTGATGTTTCTCGGCTCCGACGTTGATATTGAAAAGTTAGATATAAAAAGTATAGGATCAAGATTGGAAAGGGATAATGCGTTCCCGCAGCGCTGCAACATCGAGTTTGCTCAGCTGCAGAAGCCCGGAGTGCTCCGCACGCGGGTGTGGGAACGGGGCTCAGGCATCACAATGGCTTGCGGCACTGGCGCTTGTGCCACGGCCGTTGCCGCAGCCCAGACAAAGCGCTGCCCGCGAAAGAGCGACATCGTGATGGACGGCGGCACGCTCCACATCGAGTGGCACGACGACAACCACGTCTACATGACCGGCCCTGCGGCCTTCGCCTTCGAAGGCGAGATCGAGCTTCCTTGACCAATACCAGTAAGAAAACATAGACAACAACCAATAACAAGCAAACAATATGGCATTAGTTAACGAACATTTTTTAAAGCTGTCGAACAACTACTTGTTCTCCGACATTGCCAAGAAGGTGAATGCTTTCAAGGTGTCTCACCCCAAAGAGCGGGTCATCAGTCTTGGCATCGGCGACGTGACGCAGCCCCTTTGCCCGGCGGTGATTGAGGCCATGCACAAGGCCATCGACGAGATGTCGAAGAAGGAGACCTTCCGCGGCTATGGTCCTGAGCACGGCTACGACTTCCTGCGCGAGGCCATTCTGAAGAACGACTATCTCTCGCGCGGCATACATCTCGACATCAGCGAGATTTTCGTCAACGACGGCGCCAAGAGCGACACCGGAAATATTCAGGAAATACTGAGATGGGACAACAGCATCGGCGTCACCGACCCTATCTATCCCGTCTACATCGACTCAAATGCGATGATTGGCCGCGCCGGCGTGTTTGAGAACGGCCGCTGGAGCAGCGTGACTTACTTCCCCTGTACGGCCGAGAACAACTTCACTCCCCAGTTGCCCGACCACCGCGTAGACATGATCTACCTCTGCTACCCCAACAACCCGACGGGTACGGTGCTGTCGAAAGACGAGCTGCGCAAGTGGGTCAACTTCGCCCTGCGCAACGAGAGCGTCATCTTCTACGATTCTGCTTACGAAGCCTATATCAGAGACGAAAATATTCCCCATTCCATTTATGAGATCAAAGGCGCCCGCAAGTGCGCCATCGAGTTCCGCAGCTATTCCAAGACGGCCGGTTTCACGGGCGTGCGCTGCGGATATACGGTGATTCCAAAGGAGCTGCAGGCCGTCACGCTCGACGGAAAGCCCGTGGAGCTCAACCATCTGTGGGAACGCCGCCAGTCGACGAAGTTCAACGGCACCAGCTACATCAGCCAGCGCGCCGCCGAGGCCACCTATACTCCCGAGGGCCGCGAGCAGACCCGGAAGACCATCGACTACTATATGGGCAACGCCGAGATTATGCACCAGGCGCTGAACAAGCTGGGATTCACCGTCTATGGCGGAAAGAACGCGCCCTATCTTTGGGTGAAGACGCCCATCGGCATGGACAGCTGGAAGTTCTTCGAGCAGTTGCTCTACGGAGCCGGCATCGTCTGCACGCCGGGCGTGGGCTTCGGTCCCAGCGGCGAAGGCTACATCCGCTTCACCGCCTTCGGCAACCGCGAGGACGTTGAGGAAGCCATGAAGCGCATTGGCGAATGGATGAAATAATCTGAGCGCACAACATTTATAACAAACAGAAAAAACAACATTCAAAACATATCAACAATATGGCAGTATTAAGATTTGACGCAGTCGAAAAGGCCTCAGCCCGCAAGCCCGTCGAGGTTATCTCCCCGCTGGAGCGCCCCTCTGAGTATTTCGGCAAGAAAGTGTTCAATCGTGCAAAGATGTACAAGTATCTTCCCGCCGACGTCTACGAGAAGCTCATCGACGTTATCGACAACGGAGCTCCCCTGGACCGCAGCATTGCCAATGCCGTGGCAAAAGGCATGAAGCAGTGGGCCGACGAGAACGGTGTCACCCACTACACCCACTGGTTCCAGCCCCTCACCGAAGGCACCGCTGAGAAGCACGACGCCTTCATCGAGCATGACGGCAAGGGCGGAATGATCGAAGAGTTCTCCGGAAAGCTGCTCGTACAGCAGGAGCCCGACGCCTCGTCGTTCCCTTCTGGCGGTATCCGCAACACCTTCGAGGCCCGCGGCTATTCAGCATGGGACCCCACGAGCCCCGTGTTCATCATGGACGACACGCTCTGCATCCCCACCGTGTTCATCTCCTACACTGGTGAGGCACTCGACTACAAAGCTCCTTTGCTGCGCGCCCTGAGAGCCGTCAGCGAAGCTGCCACCGACGTTTGCCACTATTTCTACAAAGACGTGAAGAAGGTTCGCAGCAACCTGGGCTGGGAGCAGGAGTACTTCCTCGTCGACGAGAGCCTCTACATGGCCCGTCCCGACCTCGTTCTCACCGGCCGTACCCTCATGGGTCACAGCTCGGCAAAGAACCAGCAGATGGAAGACCACTATTTCGGCACCATCCCCGACCGCGTGCAGGCCTTCATGAAGGATTTGGAAATCCAGGCTCTTGAGCTGGGCATCCCCTGCAAGACCCGCCACAACGAGGTGGCCCCCAACCAGTTTGAGGTGGCTCCTATTTTCGAGGACACCAACCTGGCCGTAGACCACAACATGCTCCTGATGAGCCTGATGAAGAAGGTGGCCCGGAAGCACGGATTCCGCGCCCTGCTCCACGAGAAGCCCTTCGACGGCATCAACGGTTCGGGTAAGCACAACAACTGGAGCCTCTCTACCGATACCGGCATTCTGCTCCACGGACCCGGCAAGACGCCTGAGGACAACCTGCGCTTCGTGGTGTTCATCGTTGAGACACTGATGGGTGTCTACAAGCACAACGGACTGCTCAAGGCTTCTATCATGAGCGCCGGCAATGCCCATCGTCTGGGCGCCAACGAGGCACCTCCAGCCATCATCTCTAGCTTCCTCGGCAAGCAGGTCAGCGATCTGCTCGACCATATCGAGAAGGCCGACAAGAGCGACCTGTTCAAGATCGACGGCAAGCAGGGCATGAAACTCGACATTCCGCAGATTCCTGAACTGATGATCGACAACACCGACCGCAACCGTACGTCTCCCTTCGCCTTCACCGGCAACCGCTTTGAGTTCCGCGCCGTAGGCTCTGAGGCCAACTGCGCATCGGCCATGATCGTGCTCAACACGGCTGTTGCCGAGGCTCTGAGCAACTTCAAGGTGCGTGTCGACGCTCTCATCGCAAAGGGTGAGGACCAGACATCGGCCATCATCGACGTGCTGCGTGAGGACATCAAGACCTGCAAGCCCATCCGCTTCGACGGCAACGGCTACAGCGAGGAGTGGAAGGAAGAGGCTGCCAAGCGCGGACTCGACTGCGAGCCCAGCTGCCCGCTCTGCTTCGACCGCTATCTCGACAAGGACAGCATCAAGATGTTTGAGAGCCAGAACGTGATGACCGAGCATGAGCTCAAGGCCCGCAACGAGGTGAAATGGGAAACCTACACCAAGAAGATTCAGATTGAGGCCCGTGTGATGGGCGACCTGAGCATGAACCACATCATCCCCGTGGCTACCCATTATCAGAGCCAGCTGGCCAAGAACGTGGACAACATGTACGCTATCTTCGGCAAGGACGACGCCACCAAGCTCACCGCCCGCAACAAGAAGCTCATTGAGGAGATTGCCGAGCGCACGCAGACCATCGAGACCAACGTGGAGGAGCTCGTCAACGCCCGCAAGGTGGCCAACAAGATTGAGGACACCCGCGAGAAGGCCATCGCCTACCACGACACCGTGGCTCCGAAGATGGATATCATCCGCTACCACATCGACAAGCTGGAGCTTGTTGTCAGCGATGAGCTCTGGGAGTTGCCCAAGTATCGCGAGCTTCTGTTCATCCGCTAATCAACAGAATCCGCCTGTTTCCCTATAATGCAGGGAAAATTCAATATAAGAAAAGCAACTATTTCTTTTATTGGTTGTTTAAGTTTGCTGCGGGGCTTCGTCGTGAGATGAAGCCCCGTTTTTTTTGCTTGCTGTTTGAGCAGACTCTCCGACCAATCTGACTAATCCGACTGGTCAGACCGGTCCGATCAGTCCGATCGGTCAGACTAATAAAATGTTTTTGGTTGCTATAGCCCAAAAGGGGGCACACCAGCGCGAAGCGCGCAGACCACCAAAAGCCCAGACTGAAGCCAATCTCTCGTGACGACCGTCACGTTTCTTCGCGACGACCATCACGTTCATTCGTGACGAACGTCACGCTTCTTCGTGGCGACCGTCACGTACTTAAGTGACGACCGTCACGTGACAAATGTCACGTTTGTTCGTGACAAATGTCACGCTCGTTCGTGACAATTGACACGTTCGTTCGTGACAGCTGTCACGCACTTTCGTGACAGCTGTCACGAATCATCAACAATCGCTCGCACAGCCTCAACGCATCGCGGACAAGGCGGCGACAGCGCTTCAATGCGTGAACCCGCTGCCGCGTATGGCGCCAATACTGCTATCTCAACCCAAAGACGAACACGATTTGCAAGAATGCACAAAATAGTTATTTACAACTAAACAAACTTAAAATATCGTTCCAAACTACTTAAATTCAACAATATTACGTCAAAAAGTCGTTTCTTTTGCGAAATTCTGATTAACTTTGCACCTAAAAGGTAAATTGATAAATGAGGAAACACTTCATATACTCCATAGGCGGCCTGTTGGCTTGTTCGATGATGTTGGCTTCCTGTCTGGGAAACAACGATGACGATATTACGTACTACGACGATACCGCCCTCACTGCTTTCTCGCTTGGCACGCTGAAATACAACAAGCGCGTCAATGCCGACAGCGTTGCCAGTACCACGCTCGACTGCAGCAGCTACAAGTTCTACATCGACCAGCAGAAGCGCCTCGTCTACAACACCGACTCCCTGCCGGTGGGCGTGGACGTGTCGAAGACCGTGGCCACCATATCGTCGAAAAACTCGGGCACCATCGTCCTGAAGAGCATCAACAGCGACTCGCTCTCCTACTGGTCGAGCACCGACAGCGTCGACTTCACCCAGCCACGAAAGGTGCGCATCTACAACCACAACGGCGAATACAGAGAGTATACCGTCTCGGTGAATGTGCACAAGCAGTACGGCGACACGCTGACATGGAGCAATATGGGAACGCTCAACGCTCTCACGGCCTACAGCGGAATGCGCATCTACGCCACCGCCGACAGGCTGTTCCTCCTCACCAACGCCGCAGGCTTCACCGCCTCGCGCCCATCGGCCGCCAACTGGTCGCAGATGGAACAGCAGCTTGACGCCAGTGCCTATATCAACTCTGCCGTGCTCAACGACACGCTCTACGTGCTCTCCGGCGGCCGGTTGCTACGCACGAGCGATGGACAGAGCTGGAAATCGGAATCGACACAGATCAAGCGTCTCCTCGGCGCTTCAAAGACGAAGCTCTACGCCTTCGATGCCGACGGCAATATCGCCTCAAGCTCGGACGGCGCCACTTGGACCGCAGAAAAATATGACGCCAGCACAGCATGGCTGCCCGCAAACGACATCAGCCTCTGCGCCCAGCAGCTGCAGACCAACGAGGACTCCTACCGACTGCTGCTCTGCGGCAATCGTGATTACGCCCAGGGAGACTCTACGGCCGTGGTGTGGGGAAAGATTGAGGAGCCCTCGACCATGCAGACTCAGGCCTGGTCGCTCTTCAACTGGGATGTCACCAATCCCTATCCGCTCCACGCGCTCAGCAACCTGCAAGTGGTGGCCTACGACGGCATGTTCGTGGCTCTGGGCAGCTCGACCATGACCAACGGCACAAACTGGGGCGCTACAGGCTTCTACCGCTCGGCCGACAACGGCATCACATGGCAGAGAGACACCACGATGGCCCTGCCAAGCGGATTCTCCTCGCCCAAGAACTTCGCCATCACGACCGACAAGGACCACTATCTCTGGATAGCTGATGCCACGACGGGCATCATATGGCGCGGCCGCATCAACCGGCTGGGATGGGCCGAGGAACAGAAGGCCTTCACGAAATAAACTGGGGGGCGACCTTTCCCAGGAAGGACTGAGCAAGGGGGCTTGCCTTCCCAATACATTATTATAAATAGAGGATAGAATCTATGAGACGACTGCTTATCTCGATGCTGATTGTGATGCTCTCTGCCGCCGGTGCCGGTGCGCAGGAAGATCCCATATACCGCATGGAGATTGGCGTGGAAGGCGGTATGGTGGGCTATTTGGGCGACTTCAACGGCAGCCTCATCAAAGACCTGCAGCCCGGTGGAGGCATCGTGGTGCGCAGACTCTTCAATCCCTATATCGGACTGAACCTCTCCGGATTCTACGGCAAGCTGAAAGGCTCTTCGGCCGACGTCGAGACCTACTATCCCGACTATCAGCAGCAGCCCTACGAGTTCAGCAACACGCTGGTCGACGTGAGCCTGACGTTCGAATACAACTTCTGGCCCTACGGCACAGGCCGCGACTACCGTGGCGCAAAGCGGCTGACGCCCTACGTCTTTGGCGGCATCGGAGCCACAAGCGTCAGCGGTGGCGGCAACAACGTGTTCACGGCCAACGTCCCAATGGGTATTGGTCTGAAATACAAGATCGGGCCCCGCGTGAACCTCGGACTGAGCTGGGCCATGCACTTCTCGCTCAACGATGAGCTCGACGGCGTGAAAGACCCCGCCTACGTGAAGAGCTCGGGCGCTTTCAAGAATACCGACTGCTACTCGGCGCTCATGGTGAGCCTGACCTACAGTTTCTCAGCAAAGTGCGTCACCTGCAACAAAGACAATTATTAGAGATACAGCAATATACATATATGGCAGAACTTGACATGACCCGCATACCCCGCCACATTGCCATCATCATGGACGGCAACGGACGCTGGGCCACGGAGCGCGGCAAAGACCGGAGCTTCGGCCATCAGGAAGGCGTGGAGGCCGTGAGGCGCATCACCAAGGAGTGTACGCGCCTCGGGGTGAAATATCTCACGCTCTATACCTTCTCTACAGAAAATTGGAATCGCCCAGCAGAAGAGATCAGCGCCCTCATGGGACTGGTGCTCACCTCGCTGGAAGACGAGATTTTCATGGAGAACAACGTGCGATTCAGGGTCATCGGCGACAGGAAACGACTGCCGGAAAACGTACAGCAGAAGCTGCGCGAGACCGAGGAGCACACTGCCAACAACAACAAGATGACGATGGTGGTGGCACTGAGCTACTCCTCGCGCTGGGAAATCGTCGAGGCCATGCGCCGCACCGCGGCCAACGCCTTGAGCCAGAAGCCCGGCCTGAAGGTCAGCGACATCGACTCGCTCTTCACCGAGGAAGCCTTCGCCAGCAATCTGGAGACAGCCTTCATGCCCGATCCCGACCTGCTCATCCGTACGGGCGGCGAGCTCAGGCTCAGCAACTATCTGCTCTGGCAGGTGGCCTACTCCGAACTGTATTTCTGCGACACCTATTGGCCCGACTTCGACGCGGAAGCGCTCCACAAGGCCATCATCAGCTATCAGAGCCGCCAGCGTCGTTTCGGCAAGACCGAGGCTCAGGTAGAAAAAGAAAGTATCTGATATGCACCATAACAAGAAGAAAGTTTTAGCAGCAGCAATGGCTCTGGCCTGCTCTTTGGCCATGCAGGCTCAGAATGCCCTGGTACATCCCGACATCACCTACGCCGGAACGCCGCGAAGAGTGATCATCGGCGGATTCAACGTCAGCGGCATCGAGGGCTACGAGGACTATGTCCTCACGGGTATCTCCGGACTCAGCGTGGGACAGCAGATCTCCCTGCCAGGCAGCGAGATCACCAATGCCGTGAAGAGATACTGGCGACACGGACTCTTCTCCGACGTGAAGATTTCGGCCGACAGCATCGTGGGTGACAAGGTGTGGCTGCACATCTCGCTCAAGGTGAGACCGCGCGTGTCGAAAATCAACTATGTGGGTGTGAAGAAGAGCGAGAAGACCGACTTGGAGAATAAGCTCGGCCTGCTCAACGGCAGTCAGCTCACGCCCAACATGCTCGACCGTGCCAAGCTGCTGGCCAAGAAATACTTCGACGAGAAAGGCTTCAAGGATGCCGTCATCGACATTCAGCAACGTCCCGACGTGGCTGAGCAGAACCAGGTGATTCTCGACGTCATCATCGACAAGAAGGAGAAGAAGAAAGTGCGCCACATCATCATCGAGGGCAACAAGCACCTGAAGAACTCGCGCATCAAGGGCGGACTCTTCACCAAGGGCGCCTTCTCCAAGACCCACGAGGCCGGAAAGCTGTCGACCTTCCTCAAGTCGAAGAAATACACTCCCGAACGTTGGGAAAAGGACAAGAAAAACCTCATCGACAAATACAACGAGCTGGGCTATCGCGATGCTGAGATTCTGAAAGACAGCGTCTGGGACAACGACCCCAAGCACGTCAACATCTATATCAAGGTCAACGAAGGCCAGCGCTACTATCTGCGCAACATCACCTGGGTGGGCAACACCGTCTACTCGTCCGACTATCTGTCGGCCGTGCTGGGCATGAAGAAGGGTGACGTCTACAACCAGAAGCAGCTCAGCAAGCGCTTGCAGGAGGACGACGACGCCGTGGGCAACCTCTACTACAACAACGGCTATGTGTTCTCCAACATCCAGCCCACTGAGGTGAACATCGTGGGCGACTCCATCGACCTCGAAATGCAGATCACCGAAGGCACGCAGGCCCACTTGAGCCACGTGCGCATCAACGGCAACGACCGCCTCTACGAGAACGTCGTGCGCCGTGAGCTGCGTACGAAGCCGGGCGACCTCTTCTCCAAAGAGGCCATCATGCGTTCGGCACGTGAGCTTGCCTCCATGGGCCACTTCGACCCGGAGAAGGTGGAGCCGAAGATTGAGCCCGACTATGAGAACGGTACCGTAGACGTCAACTGGAACCTCGTACAGAAGAGCAACGACCAGATTGAGCTCTCCCTGGGTTGGGGACAGACGGGTATCATCGGTAAGGTGGGACTGACACTCAACAACTTCTCCATCCGCAACCTGTTCAACAAGAACAAGGAGCACCGCGGCATCTTGCCCGTGGGCGACGGTGAGGTGCTGAAAATCGGCTTCCAGACCAACGCCAGCTACTACAACAGCATCAACTTCAGCTACTCCACCAACTGGTTCGGCGGCAAACGACCCAACCAGTTCACCGTGGGCTTCTTCTACAGCAAGCAGAGCGACGTCTCCGACACCTACTACAGCAGCGGCTACCTCTACAACTATTATAATTATATGAGCGGTATGAGCAACTACAATTATAATAACTACGAGAACTTCTACGATCCCGACACGTGGATCAAGATGATTGGCGGCTCTATCGGCTGGGGCAAGCGTCTGCGCTGGCCCGACGACTACTTCACGCTGTCGGCCTCGCTCTCCTATACGCGCTACATGATGAAGAACTGGCGCTACTTTCTGATGACGAATGGTAATGCCAACAACATCAACCTGAGCATCTCGCTCAATCGTGCGTCGACCGACAACCAGATCTTCCCCCGCCGCGGTTCGGAGTTCGAAGCCAGCGTCAGCCTCACGCCGCCATGGAGTGCCTGGGACCACAAGGACTACAAGAACCTGGCCAACGACCGCAACTCGTCGACTTATCTTGCCGAACAGCAGGAGAAGTATCGCTGGGTGGAATACCACAAGTGGAAGTTCAAGGCCCGCACGTTCACCGCTCTCTCCAACGCTCCGAAGACCTTCGTGCTCATGACGCGCGTGGAGTTCGGTTTGCTGGGCAGCTACAACAAGTACAAGAAGAGCCCGTTTGAGACCTACTACATGGGTGGTGACGGTATGTCGGGCTATTCCACGGGCTACGCCGAGGAGACCATCGGTCTGCGTGGTTACGAGAACGGCTCTCTCACGCCTTACTACTACGAGGGCTACGCCTACGACCGCATGACGCTGGAGCTCCGCTATCCCCTCATGCTGGGCAACACCACGATCTATGCGCTCGGATTCCTCGAGGGCGGTAACGCCTGGCACGACACCAAGGACTTCAACCCCTTCAGCATGCGCCGCTCTGCCGGTGTCGGCGTGAGAATCATGCTGCCTATGGTGGGCTTGATGGGTATCGACTGGGGCTACGGCTTCGACAAGATGATATTCGGATCCAACCAGGGTGGAAGCCACTTCCACTTCATCCTCGGACAGGAGTTCTAATCCCGCCGGCGGTGTAACATCCGGTGGGGATTGAACGTCTGAAGTAAACAAGAGACAGAAAAGAAACAACTATGAGAAAATTCATTTTAATGGCAGTGATGCTGGTAGCGTCAATGTCGATGTCGGCACAGAAGTATGCGCTTGTCGACATGGAATATATTCTCGGCCACATACCCGCCTACGAGCGCGCCAACGAGCAGCTCAACCAGGTGTCGAAGAAATGGCAGGCCGAGGTGGAGGCTCTCAACACCGAGGCTTCCACAATGTATAAGAACTACCAGAACGAGGTGGTATTCCTCTCGCAGGAGCAGAAGAAAGCCAAGCAGGAGGAGATCATGAAGAAAGAGAAGGAAGCCTCCGATCTCAAGCGCAAGTATTTCGGTCCCGAAGGCGAGCTCTTCAAGAAGCGCGAGAGCCTGATGTCGCCCATTCAGGACGAGATCTACAACGCCGTGAAGGAAATCTCCGACCTGCGCGGCTACAGCATGGTACTCGACCGTGCGGCCAACGCCGGCATCGTCTTCGCATCGCCAAAGGTGGACATCAGCAATGAAGTGCTGGAAAAACTGGGCTACAGCGTCAACTGACGCCATGCGCTTATTCAGAAAGATTCTACTATAACAAATAAATAACAATCAGAAAGAAAATGAAAAAACTTATTTTAATGTTGATGATGTTTGCCCCTCTGGCAACATTCGCACAGCAGAAGTTCGGACACCTCAACGTTCAGGAAGTAGTACAGTCACTGCCTGAATTCATTAAGGCACAAGGTGAGGTCGAGTCGCAGGCAAAGATCTACGACAGCGAGCTCAAGCAGATGGCAGATGAGCTGCAGCGCAAGAGCGACGAGTATCAGAAGGCTGCCTCCACGATGCCTGATGCCAAGAAGAAAGAAACCGAGACCGAACTGCAGACCCTCTATCAGAAGTATCAGCAGGCTCAGCAGGACGACGCTGCCGCCATGCAGAAACTGCAGCAGGAGAAGCTCGCCCCGATTCAGACCAAACTGCAGAATGCCATCAAGAACGTTGGCGACCGCGGCAAGTATGTCTACATCATGGACATTGGCGCCGGCATCCCCTACGTCAGCACGACGCTCAGCACCGACGTTACCGCCGAGGTGAAGGCTGAACTTGCTAAGTTGAAATAAAAACATTGCGCCTCAAAAGCGCTAGCAGACACCACAGGCGTTTTCCGACGTCTGTGGTTTTTTCGTTAAAACAATGAAAAGATACATCTACATTCTCATCCTCACGCTCCTGCCCCTCGCCGCTGCGGCTCAGGAGCACGCCAGCACGGCTGCAGCCGGCCACAGAGTCAGCTTCGGCTACTTCAGCTACGACGAGGTGCTCCACTCCATGAGCGACTACACGCTCGCCATGCACCAGCTCGACAACCTCCGCGCCCAGTATGAGGCGGAGCAGAAGCGCTCCGAAGACGAGTTCAACCAGAAATACGAAGAGTTTCTCGAGGGTCAGAGCAGCTTCGCCCCGACCATCCGCGCCAAGCGCCAGGCTGAGCTGGAGGAACTCATGCAGAAAGGTATCGACTTCAAACAGCAGGCCGAGCGGCTGCTCTCGCAAGCCAAGAAGGATGCGCTTGAGCCTCTGAAGCGGCGCATCGCCGAAGCGGCTCAGACCATCGGCAACCAGAGCGGCTACGACTTCATCCTCAACACCGACAACAACGCGCTGCCCTTCGTCTCCCACGCTACGGGCGAGGACGTAACAGCCCGGATGAAAAGCATTCTAAAATAAGCGATGACTATGGATTTACCACAAACTGCCGGTCCTATTGGCATCTTCGATTCAGGCTACGGCGGACTCACCATCCTTCATGGCATACGTCAGCTGCTGCCCCAATACGACTTTATATTCCTGGGCGACAATGCCCGTGCACCCTATGGTCCGCGGTCGTTCGACGTGGTCTATCAGTTCACGCGTCAGGCCGTGGTGAAACTGTTTCAGATGGGCTGTCATCTCGTCATCCTCGGCTGCAACACGGCCTCGGCCAAAGCCCTGCGCACAATACAGCAGAACGACCTGCCGCAGCTCGACCCCAACCGCCGCGTGCTGGGTGTCATCCGCCCTACGGCAGAGGTCGTAGGCAAGATAACCCGCAACAACCACGTCGGCATCGTTGCCACAGAGGGCACCATCCGCAGCCGCAGCTATGAGATGGAGATTGCCAAACTGTGGCCCAACATCAAGGTGTCGGGTCAGGCCTGTCCGTTCTGGGTGCCGCTCATAGAGTACAACGAGGCTGATTCGCCCGGTGCCGACTACTTTGTAAAGAAGCGCCTCGACCAGCTCATGCAGAAGGATCCGCTCATCGACACGCTCATCCTGGGCTGCACCCACTATCCTATACTGCTGCCCAAGATTGTGAAATACGTCAGTCCCGACGTGCGCATCGTGCCGCAGGGCGAATATGTAGCCTCCAGCCTGAAGGACTATCTCCACCGCCATCCCGACATGGATGCCCGGTGCACCAAGGGAGGTCAGGTGGCCTACTACACCACAGAGAATCCCGACCGCTTCAAGGAGGGCGCCCGCATCTTCATCAGCGATGAAGTGAACGTCAATCACCTTGACCTGGAGTAATCAGACCGATCGGACTTTTCGGACTGGTCCGACTGGTCAGACCAGTCCGAAAAGTCCGACCAGTCTGAAAAGTCTGAAAAGTCCGAAAAGTCTGAAAAGTCCGACCAGTCCGAAAAAAAATAATTCAATGAATAATCTTCAAGCAACTCTCGAACTCGGCACCAAACCCGTAGGACACCTGCTATGGCAGTATGCCCTCCCAGCCATCGTGGCCATGCTGGCCTCATCGCTCTACAACATGGTCGACTCCATCTTCATCGGTCAGGGCGTGGGACCAATCGCCATCTCCGGACTGGCCATCACCTTCCCCTTCATGAACCTCACGGGAGCCTTCGGTGCTGCCATCGGCGTGGGCTCCTCCACCTTCCTTTCCGTGAAACTGGGACAGAAAGACTACCGCACGGCAGAGAATATCCTCGGCAATACACTCATGCTCAACGTCTACATGGGCGTTATTCTGTCGGTGATTTGTCTTGTGTTTCTCGCCCCCATCCTCCGCTTCTTCGGTGCCAGCGATGCCACCCTGCCCTACGCCCGCCAATACATGGTCATCATCATGGCGGGCAACGTCGTCACCCACACCTATCTCGGCCTCAACGCCGTGCTGCGCGCCGCCTCCAAGCCGCGTCAGGCCATGACCGCCACTATCTTCACCGTGGTGCTCAACACCATCCTCGACCCCATCTTCATCTATCCTTGGGGACTCGGACTGGGCATCAGCGGCGCTGCCTATGCCACCATTCTGGCTCAGGTGTTGGCGCTCTGCTATCAGATACGCCTGTTGAGCAACAAGCGTGAGCTCATCCACTTCCGCCGCGGCACCTACAGACTCCACTCACAAATCGTCAGCAACATCATCGGCATTGGCATCTCGCCTTTCTGTATGAACGTCTGCTCCTGCATCATCGTCATCTTCATCAACAATCAGTTGGTGCGCTATGGCGGCGACTTTGCCGTTGGTGCCTATGGTATTTCCAACAAGATACTCTTCGTCTTCACCATGTTCGTGATGGGTCTCAACCAGGGCATGCAGCCCATTGCGGGCTACAACTTCGGTGCCCAGAACTTCGACCGTCTGATGCGCGTGCTCAAGCTCACGATGCTCAGCGCAACAGGCGTGATGGTCATTGGCTGGTGTTTTTCCATGTTCCTGCCCCGGCTGTGCGTGCGCCTCTTCACCACCGACCCCACGCTCACCGACATCGCTGCCAACGCCCTGCGCATCTGTGGCTGCATGTTCCCCATTGTGGGTTATCAGATGGTCACCACCAATTTCTTCCAGTGTATCGGTAAGGTGAAGGTGAGCATCTTCCTCTCGCTCTCCCGCCAGCTCATCTTCCTTCTGCCCATGCTCGGACTCCTCCCGTTGCTTTTCAAGCTGAATGGCGTATGGTTCTCCCTGCCCGCTGCCGACCTGCTGTCGTCAATCGTCACAGCCTTTGTGATGATACACTATATGCGCATTTTCAAGCGGCAACAACAAGAAAAGGAATTGGCCCTTGAGCGCCAAGCCTCGCAGAAGCAAGAAGGAGAATAAGAGGAAGGTAAAGGATATCTGTATAACAGCATAAGCTAAGATATAATGACAAAAGCAATCGTAACAGTGGAAAAAGGCACCGATGGCAATTACTGGTGCAGCACGGAGATCGGCAACGGCGGATATAATGGTTGTGGCCTGACCGTGGAAGAAGCCAAGAAGGACTTGGAGGTTTGTCTCGAGGAAGCAAGACAGGCCGGCGACTTACAAGGCGATATAGCTTTGGAATATAAATATGATTTGCAGTCTTTCTTCAACTACTTCGATTACTTCAATGTAAACGAGGTGGCCCGCAGGGCTGGCATCAATCCATCGCTGCAGTACAGCAGTGGATGCAAGAAAGCGGGAGAAAAGACTTACAGACGGCTTTCAGAATGCTTCAACAACATCAAGAAAGATTTACTGGCCGCATCTTTCTGATTCGGCTATTTCATAATAATGAACTCTTTGAGCCTCCTGCACGTGACGTGTGGGAGGCTTTTTCAAATGATTCCTAGCGATTGTTATGCCCATCCCTACAGAGTGAGCGTAGGAGAAGACCCACCCACAGCCCCTCCCTACAGAGGGAGGGGAGTAACATCTGTGCACAAACGCCGGAAGCCGCATGGTAGGAGGGCCGTCATTCCTGACGGCCAAGAAAGAAAGACTGATAGTACATTATAAGGTAAATACTTGGTCGGCAGGAATGCCGACCCTCCTAACACGACCTCCGTTTGCATTCCCCTCCCTTTGTAGGGAGGGGTTAGGGGTGGGTCTGTTGGTTATCCTTATATTTCTTCCATTCTCATGAGATCGTAGCCTTTTATCTGCACGACGATGCAGTGGAGCTGTGTTCCGTGGAGCATGGACTGCAGTTTCTTGTCTACGGCATACGTCTTGATCTGCTCCACCGCTTCTGCCCACTGCTGCGCGGCATCGGCTTCGGTAGCGTCGGCCTTGAGATACTTCAACTCGAGGATATAGCTGTGGGCCACCATCGGATAGACCTCGTAGTTGGGCAACAGGAAGAAGTCACAGTAGCCGTGGCTGAACTCCATCTCCGGTGCGACGAGGTAATATTTGGTCAGCGTCAGGTAGGCATTCATGAATCCTTGCAGGTTGCGTTCGCCCTCAATGAGCTGTCGCACGGCAGTGGTGTCGTGGTAGGCTTTGCAGATGAACGAGAGGAGTGGCTGCCAGTCTCCCTTGAGTGCAGCACGGCTGAAATTCAGACTCAACTCGGTGGTATTCACAGAAGCTATTGACTGATATTCATCCAATAGGTAGCGGTAATACTGCAAGCGCACGTTGTTATTGGGAATGGTGAGCTTGAGCAATTCGCCCTCCACACCGCCGATGGTGAGCATGCCATAGTAGTAGAGCAGGCTGATGAAGTTGCCGAATTCCATCATCCTTTCGGCAGAAAAATGAGTGACTACAATGCCGTAGATGTATCCGTCTTCGGCGATATGATGAATGACATTGAGTCTTTCGCCTTCCAATTTGTCAATCTCTATCAGACGCTTCAACTTGGCATAGTCGGTCATCGTGTTCGGGTCGATACGCTCCTTGGGGCGACGTCCATGTTCTATGAGGTTACTCATATAGTAACACACCATATCGCTGTTGAACATGCTCGGCTCAGTACCAAAGCTGTCCTCTGCAAAACAATAGTTATCGTACCAAGGCTTAATATCATCTATGATGCTGTCTTCAGTCACGCTTGCGGGCAAAGCCCCAGCATCCTTGTAATACCGAATCATTTGTCTGACGTCATCTTCTGAAAAGCCAAGCACCTGGTTGAACCGGGAATCCATAGTGATATTCAGAGCAATATTGTAGCCGCTGGTAAGGTCGTCGAGTGTAATGGGCGAAACGCCAAGCATGATGATACGGTTGAACATCGGCTTAAAGATTTTGAACACGTCGCGATAGAAGCCAGTGCCGTGGGTGAGCGCATGATAGGCCTCAAAACCTTTAATATTCAGAATATTATTAGTGAAGTTGTCATACTCGTCGACGACAAGATACAGTTTTAAATTATTTTTCCTTGCCTCTATACGAACCAAGTTGAGTTTGCCTACAGCCGAGGGCTCTTTGTGTACATTCTCTACAAACTGAGGATCGTAATACTTCTTATAATATTCTATAAACGAATCCAACTCCTGTCCGCCATATCGATTGAAGTTTTCTTCCAAATTCTCCACATCACTCCCTACCAGCGAGAAATCGAGGTGCAGCACTTGAAATTTATTTCTATTATCTGTTGGATGCTGCTCGACATACAATCCCCTGAACAATTCTTGGAAGTTGTCTTTCTCATTGATATCATAATAGGCCTCGAGCATACTGAGGAAAAGGCTCTTGCCGAAACGGCGTGGCCGGACAAGAAACAGGAAGTTGCCTGCCCGTTCCATTTTCTCGAAATACATGGTCTTGTCGACCAAATATTTGTTTTCATTCCGTACCTGCTTAAAATTAGAGATGCCGTAGGGTATCAGTTTGAAGTCGTTGCTCATAATGGATTTTTCTTTTCTGCAAATATAGCGTTTTACTTTCAGACTGCCAAGTGATACGGCTAAAAAACGGCACCGCCCTCACAGGGCTCGATGACTTGTAAAGGGCTGTGACTAAACCGACAATAATCTACTCACAAAGCGGAGTTTGAAATATTTTCCTACCCTAGGTGAGCCATAAACTCTCGGAAACAAGATCAAGAATGCCGCATAAGCCGCCCGCCGATGGCCACAATTATCACAATTGCCGCCCAGCATAGTGAGGATAAGGAGCGAGTGCAGAAAGACGAATGCCAGGCAGGCGCTCCCCAGTTGCTGACGGATTGAACAAGACACAACAATACAGAACTAAAGAAAACTTGAAATATTCTTGCAGAAAAAGGACTGACGTAAGACAAAATAGGTTATCTTTGCATTAGAGATTATCAAATTTAACCCGTATGAGCATAAATATCAAACGAACATCACAGAAGCGTGTCGTCATTGTCGGCGGCGGTCTTGGCGGTCTGCGCCTGGCCGAGGACCTCAAAGGCAGCGGCATGCAGGTGGTTCTGATCGACAAAAACAACTATCATCAATTCCCGCCCCTCATCTACCAAGTAGCTTCAGCCGGTCTGGCACCAAGCAATATCTCCTTCCCCTTCCGCCAAATCTTCCGCAAGCGCAAGGACTTCTACTTCCGTATGGCCGAGGCACGTGCCGTCTTCCCCAACAAGAAGATTCTGCAGACCTCTATCGGCAAGATCAGCTACGACTATCTCGTCTTTGCCGCCGGAGCCACGACCAACTTCTATGGCAACAAGGATGTTGAGGAGTGGGCCATCCCCATGCGTCATCTCGATGAAGCCATGGGACTGCGCAACGTGCTGCTCTCCAACCTGGAGCGCGCTCTGACCTGCGCCACCGAGGAGGAACGCCAGGAACTGCTCAACGTAGTCATCGTGGGCGGCGGTGCCACAGGCGTGGAGATTGCCGGCGCCATCTCTGAGATGAAACGCTACGTCATCCCCTACGACTATCCCGATATGGACGCTTCCCACATGCACATCTACCTCCTGGAGGCAGGCACCAAACTCCTGGCCGGCATGTCGCAGCAGTCGTCGGACAAGGCTCTGAAGTTCCTCAAGGGCATGGGCGTCGACGTGCAGTTTGGCAAGATGGTCACCGACTACAAGGACTTCCGCGTGATGATCAAGGACGGCACGAGCATCCCCACCCGCACCTTCCTTTGGGTGTCGGGCATCAGGGCTCAGCCTATCGTGGGTATCGAGAACAACAAACTGGGCCGTGGATTCCGCATTAAGGTGGATGAGTGCAACCGCGTGCCTGGCCTCGACGGCATCTTCTCCATCGGCGACCAGTGCCTAATGACTTCCGACGAAGCCTATCCCAACGGACATCCGCAGCTGGCTCAGGTGGCCATACAGCAGGCAAGAAACCTGGCCCGCAACCTACGCAAGCTCAACGCTGGCAACAACAACCTCCAGGCTTTCCACTACAACGACCTGGGCTCGATGGCTACCATTGGCCGCAACAAAGCCGTGGCCGACATCGGCAAAGTTCATTTCCAAGGCTTTATGGCGTGGCTGCTGTGGCTCGTCGTCCACCTGCGCTCCATCCTCGGCGTGAAAAACAAACTCTCAGTGATGCTCTCCTGGGCATGGCAGTACTTCAGCTACGCCGGTTCTATCCGCAACATCGTCTATGCCACGAAACCGAAGATTATCCTTGAGCGCATCAAACGAGAGGCCAGTACGCACCTCGGCACCGACCTCTTGGAGGAAGAGAAGCAGTAGTCGTTATAAGCAGTTTTACGGAGTAACTACTCAGTCTTTTTGACATGATGGTTCGGAACGACTAAATATTAGTCGTTCTCTGATAAGAGTCTTCCGATAAAGTCATCCTTGGGAGCCATG
>ONYS01000057.1 GCA_900322095.1 uncultured Prevotella sp. | reverse complement strand
CGTTATGTCCGATACGATACCGCAATCCGTTTCAAGCGGTTGCAGGAAGTATGTAAAAAGTAGAATAATCATTAACACATTTAATACTTTTAATAACGTTCCTGACGTTCGTGAAAGAATTACAGCCCCCACCCCACAAACAATATCTGATTTTCCTGTTTTTCTTGTTGGGCGGCAATTGCCGCCCTTGTGGCTGCCAATTGCCGCCCTTATGGCTGCCAATTGCCGCCCTTAAGGCTGCCAATTGCCGCCCATAATAATTATAGGGATGTTGCCTCGCTTTTGGGGTATGAAAGCGGGGCTGTTGTTCGGAACAGAAGTAAAAAGAATCAAGTTACTTACGAAAGTTGAATTAGAAAAAAAGAGGAGGCAAGCTTTTCCGCATGGGAAAACTTGCCTCCTGCTTTATTGCTATGATTCTCTTCCGCCGTTTGTAATAGGCGCCATGAAGATCATGAGCTGGTAGAGTGTACTCTTACTTCACGTAGGTATTGATGAGTTTCATCTTTCCGCGGAATTCCACGTTCTTCGTGGTGGCGGGGAAGAGATAGGTCTGACCCGCCTTCATCGGTTGCCAATCGTCGCCGTCCTCGGCCACTTCGCCCTCGCCCTCAAGGCAGATGATGATCTGGAAGGAGTCGATGGCGCTCCAGTCGAGGGTCACTGTCTTGTCAAGATCCAGCACAGAAGTGGTAAATACACTGCTGTCGACCAGCTGTACGAGCTCGTCCTTGCGCGGCTCATATTTCGTGCGGTAGTCGGGCAGCACCTCATAGTTGATGCATTCGGCGGCCTTCTCGGTGTGAAGCTCACGCAGGTTGCCGTTCTTGTCGCGGCGGTTGAAGTCGTAGATGCGGTAGGTGCAGTCGGAAGTTTGTTGAATCTCTACGAGCATGCAGCCTGCACCGATGCTGTGGATGCGTCCTCCGGGAAGGAAGAAGCAGTCGCCCTCCTTCACGTTGTAGTGGGCAATAGCGTCGGTGATGGTGTTGTTGACCACCATCTGCTTGTATTCCTCGGGCGTAATCTTTTTCTGCAGTCCCACGCGAATCACAGCGTAGTCCTCCGACGGCATGAGATACCACATCTCCGTCTTGCCGCAGGGCAGACCTTGGCGGTGGGCAATCTCGTCGTTGGGATGCACCTGGATCGAGAGATCCTGCTTGGCATCGATAAACTTGATGAGCAGGGGGAAGCGATTTCCGAACCGCTCATAGTTGCTCTTTCCCATGAGTGCCTCCTTGTCGCGGTCGATAAGGTCGGTGAGCAGCATTCCGTCTTCCTTGCCGCCCTCAATTTTCGACACGTTGCCTTCAACGGCAGAGAGTTCCCAGCTCTCGCCAATCTGTGAGGGCGCGTTCTCGATATGTTTCAGCTTGGCAATTTTCTCACCGCCCCACAGGGTCTGTTTTAAAATGGATTTGAATCTGTACATTTGTATGGTTGATAAAGTTGTATGCAATTTTCCACAAAATTAGCAATTATAATTGATACGGCCTATAGTTTGGCGGGATTTTTATTTTGGGGGAGTGGGAGTAATGGGGTGGATGGGGAATATGGGAAAGGGACAACCGCAATAGAAAAAGGGCTCAGCAGAATTTCTCTGCGGAGCCCTTAGCTTTAGAGGTGTTTATGGGAATATTACAAGGTAATCTTCATCGAGCGTACCTGCTTGCCGCGGGTCATCTTGATGACATAAGTACCCTGAGGCACATTGCCCACGCGGTACGTGCCAATTCCGATGCGGCTCATCGGCATCTGCTGTCCGGATGTAGCGTAGAGAGCGATGTCGTCGTAGTCGCCATCCACTGTCAGCAGTCCGTTCTTGACGCTGACCTTCAATTCAGAACCAGCAACAGGCGTGATACCGTCGGCGGTAGTCACCTCAAAGTCGATGGTGCTCATCTCGGTCTCGCCACTCGTGTAGGAAGCGATGACGCCGGCCGTGTGAGTGCCCACGCTCAGGTTGGTGAACTCATACTTGGTCTCGTTGGTCTGGGTCAACATTGTACCGTCGAGATAAACCTTGAAGAGGCCTTCGGGAGACGGTGAGCGGCGTGCGCCAGCCACGTGTGCGGCAGCAGCGCTTGCGTCGGTATAGCCGAAGCTGATATCATCGATACTGATGATGTGGGCACCATAGCCTGTCTCATCCTTCGGAGTGACCGTACGGATAGCCACATACTTGGCAGCGGCAGGAATGTCGTAGCTGTAGTAGTTGTAGCCGTAGCTGTACTGCATGCTCACACTGTCAAGGCGAACGAAGCTCTCGGGCTCGGCATCTGTAGTAGAGTAGAGCACCTCGAACTGGTCGGGATGGCTGTAGCCGTTGTAAGTCTGAGCATAGAAGTTGAATTTGAAGTCGTTCTTGAAGTAGAGCTTCGGCGTGATCACCCAGTCGTCCTCATCGGCTTCGTAGGCAGCCCAGTCTTGCAGACACTTCTCACCGCTGCGAGGTTTCAGTGAACCGTAGTAGTCGGCCAATGTGTAGCCTGCAGAAGGATAGACCTTATAAGGATTCATCACGATGTAGGCCATAGGAGCAAACTCGTTGGGCCACGGGTCGACACCGTCGAAGGAGAATCCACCCGTCTCGGCACCGTCGCCGTCGATATACTGCCAGCCTAACGTGCCCGGAGAGTTGATGGCGAAGTCCTCGTGGCTCTCAAAGTCTTCGGTGAATACATCGGGATAGTTCCACATGAAGACGCGGTCGGTACCGGTCTCGCCCTGTTCGATCATCAGGTTGTAGGGCTTCACGCGGTTCTCGTTGAGCAGGAAGTTGAACGTGAACTCGTCGTTGTCTGCCAGGGTCACCGTGGTGTCCTTGCCGACAAATCCGTCGAGCACGATGCTGAGGTCGTATCTTGTCTTCCAGACATTGTCGAAGAAGATGTCGCCATTCTCGTCGGCCTGTCCCTGGTAGACGTGCTGTCCACCACCAGTGATGAGCATTGCCGAAGCACCGGCTGCCTCATTCTCGGGCGTGTCGGTCGTCAGATGGATGCGAACCTTCGTATAGGTCTTGCAGCCGATGCTGTCGCTGTAGACCGGAGTTGAGAGAATGTCGCCTGTGTAGACGGCCTTCACAGCATAGATGTAGCTGCCCTGATCGAGGCTTGTCCAGTTCTGCTCAGCGAATGAGCGTTCCTTCAATCCTGTTGCCAGGGTTGTCCACTGGCTCTCGTCGGCCTGTGTGGCAGGCGTCATGCGATAGACATTGTAGCGGATGCGGTCCTGTACGGTCTTGAATACGGAGTTGTCTGTATCCACAGCCGTCTTGGGCTCCATCTCAGAGTGGGTGAGCTCAAACGGACAAGCGGTCTGCTCTGCGGGCTTGTAGCCGAAGCGGCCAATCTTGTTGACGTTCATCGTGTCTTCCTTCACGGTGTAAGGAGCAGCGATAGGACGCATCAGGAAGTTGTGGTGCAGATTCTCGCCCGACTGACCCTCGAGATACCAGAAGTTGCCAGAGGTGTAGTCGTTGGTGAAGCAGTTCACGCCCTCTTGGAAGGGATACTTTTGGCTGTCACCGTCGCCGTCGATAGCGATATTCATATACTGAGAACCAGAGATGGCGATGTAGTAGCCGTTGGGGCAGTCAACAGGAGCGGGCAGTGTGTAGCTTGTCCATTGATCGTCGGTGACAGGCACGTAGGTATTTTCATACAGCACATTGCTTGTCGGCTGACCGTTGGTATCGAGGTCAAAGATGCGGAGGGCAACACTGTAGTGAGTGAGTGTGGCGGCGCCGCAGAGATAGAACTTCACACCGTAGACCTGTGCAGGATTCTTGCGAACCACACCGAAGGCACAAGTAGAGGTTGGATTGGAAATACCGACAGAGGTAGTAATGGTTCCGTCGTCGATGCGGTCTTCCACCGGATCGTTCATAGGAGCATTCCAAGTCACGTTGAGTGCATTGGATGTAGAGTCTACGGCCACCTTCACGTTGTAAGGAGCCTTGATGTTATCCTCAAGCGTGATGTCGAGGTTCTGGTCGGCATCCACGTCGAGCGTGGTGTCGTAGCCGAGCAGCTTGTTCTTCGTGATGCTGATGGCATAGTTGCTGTTCTCAGGAACACCGGCGATGTTGAAGCTACCGTCGGCGGCAGTCTGAGCAGAGAAGGCGGTGTAACCGGTGATTTCAACGTCGGCGCCCTCAACGGGATCGCCTGCGACGTCCTTCACCGTACCCTTCACCGTGTGCTGCGGCAGAGCCTGCAGTTCGATGTTCTTCGTAGTGGTCTCGAGCTCGGTGATGTCGGCAGTCTCATTGCTGTCGTAGTAGCCCACGGCACTGACGACGATATTCGCTGTGCCTGCAGGCAGGTAGTCGAGTCGGTAGTTGCCGTCGGCGTCTGTAGTAGAAGTGAATTGTCCGTCCTCCGTGCGCACGAGAGCGCCCTTGACGGCCTTTCCATTGGCTGTCACCTTACCCGTGAGGTAGCCTTCGTGGTCCTCACTGACGATAACGTTCTTGATGTTCATGCTGTAGTTGGCCATGTTGGTGCGGTAGAGCAGGCTCACATTGTATTCGCCCTCGTCCATGACGGGCAGATTGGCGCGCAGCTGAGTGGCCTGGTCGGTCTGCAACTGGAATTGAGCGATACTGTCTTGCTCGTCGATGGTGTTGCCCTCGCCGAAGCCAACGGCGATGGTCTCGAGCACCTTGGCGCTTCCGGGCTTTGCCGTGAACACCATCTTGTAGTGCTTTCCGCCCTGGAGATGAATTCTCGGTGAGATCATCCAGTCGGCGCAAGCCCATTCGTCATAAGGATAGTAGATATAGGCGCCACCGAAAGACCAGCTTGAAGGTTCCTGCCAAGTGAAGTTGAGGCCGTTGCCATCAGCATCGATGAGCGTCCACAAGTTGAAGTTCTCCTTAGAGTTCATCAATGTGTCTGACGGTTCGAAAGCCGGACCGAGCACTTCCTCGTTGGATACGGCCTTCTCGCTGCTGTAGCCTCCGGCCTTTGCTATAATATTATAGGTATAGCGGTTCATCCGACTGATGTTGTCGTCGGTGAAGCTTGTTCCAGTATAATCTGTAGCCACGCTCACGCTGTCGGGCAGACGCTGAATGTCGTATTTCAAGTCGGCGGTGTTGATGTATCCGCCCATCTTACCCGTTGTGGGAGCCGTCCAAGTCAGCACACCGTCGTTGCCATCAGCAACAAGCTTTACATTGGTAGGAGCAACGGGATTGTCAGCGCCCACAAAGGCTGCGGCCGATGTGCGGTCGCCACGTCCCATATCGTTGTAGGGAACCACGCGATAGGTATAGTAGCCACGCTCGGTGATGGTGTTGTCGGTCCACGACTGATCACCGCCGATAACGGGATTGTCAATGCGCGTCACTTCAACGCCGTCGCGCAGCACGACCACAGAGTCGAGGTCCTCAAGCGTACCGCCACGTCCAAAGGTCTTGCTGGGGTTCGTCCAGGATACGGTTGCTGAGAGAGCACCCTCTGCGCCCGGAGTCACCGTCAGGTTCTGCACCTTTGCAGGAGCACTGGCCTCGGCTGCTATGTACGGGATCACAATACCGTCAAAATTGCCAGCTGTCGTGATCTGGTAGCCGCTCGTGGCGTAAGGCAACTTGGAAACATGCGTGCAGTGGCCCGTCTTCTTGTCTATCTTCAACAGCTCATAATGCTTGCCGTAATAGGTATACATGCGGAAATAGAGCTCATCGGTCTCATTGTCGAAGAAAAGACAGTTGTTGTTGTACATATAGGCCTTGTCGGGATTGTAGTCCAACGGCGCGATGTACTGGCAGACGCCTGTTGAAGTATTGATCTTGTAGAGACCGCCCCAATAGCTCACACCATACATTTCGCCGTCGTAATTGACGGCAATGGCGTCCATAATGGTATGGAAACTGTCGTAGCTCTTGGCGGGATCGGGCTCGCCTGTGAAGGTGAACTCACATACCTTGGAGATGATTCCGGTCTCAAGATTGATCTTCGAGAGGCCGGATCCGGATTGCAGACCGTTGAGTCCGTACATGGTCTGCGACTGGGCGTCCCAGGCCAAATGGCTGATGATGGGGCCCTGCTGCTCACCTCCATAATCGATAATAGATTTTACAGTCTTGGTGTCGAGGTCAAGAGAGTAGAAACCGTTGGACTTATATCCATACTGATTCTGGGTATAGTCCAAATAGTAATACTTGTCGTCCAGCATATAGCTGGCACTGACGCTGTTGCAGTCGATACCCTGCACCAGCTGAATGTTGTCAACCGTGTCGGACTTGATGTCAAACGTGTAGACACCTTTGCCCGACCCTGGATCCGTGTCGGAGAATCCGTAGGCGGTTTTGGCTTCCTGTCCGCTTGCCGTGACGCTGCCTATGAGTGCCAGCGCTGCGGACAAAAGCCACGCATGTAATTGTTTTCCCATAATAAAACGTTTTAGTGTTCGTCTATTCTTCAAATGCAAATTTAACTATAATAATATAAATAACGTAGGAAATTGGGGCAAAAAAGGCCCTTGTTAGTTTTTGTCTATACTGTTTTACGACTTAAAACTGCCGATTTGTTCGTAAAATGAGCAAGAAAACACTAACTTTGCAGCAAACATCCATCCTTTCATAGACAACTGAAGAAAGCGGAAAGATGAAGCCTCGATGCTTGAAGGATGGAACAGAGCTCTAGAATATACAATTATAATATATAGCAATATGAGGAAATTTTTTACTTTGACTGTTTTGTTGGTATTGTCGCTGAGCCTGCACGCTCAGCAGACTTACTTCTCTACAGACTTCGAGCAGGGAATGCCCGACGGCTTCACCCTGTACGACTTGGACGAGCGCACGCCCTCTACCGATATGGCCAACTTGGGCTTTGCGGTGGGTGTGCCATGGATTGTGACTCTGGAGGAGGGCACCACCAATCACGTTGCCATGTCGACATCGTGGTATAAGAAAGCCGGACAGAGCAACGACTGGATGGTGACTGGCGCCATCGACGTAACGAGCGACAAGGCCGTGGTGAGCTGGCGCTCGAAGGCCTACGACAAGACCTACCGCGACGGATTCTCAGTCTACATTTTCACCTCCTGGGATGACGTTTTGGCCCATTCCATCGACAATCCTGCCCTTAAAGTGAGCAAAGAGAACGCTGACTGGACCCAGCACAGCATCGACTTGAAAGACTATAACGGCAAGACCGTGTGGATAGCCTTCGTCAACGACTCCAAGGATAAGTCGGCTCTGCTCCTCGACGACCTCTTCATAGGTCTTCCCTCAAAGGTGGGTCTCAATCTCAGTCTGCCCCGCTGCTACGACGGCTATGGTCACATCGCTCTCTCTGGAACCGTCAGGGCCACTACCGACGAGCCCTTGCAGGGATTCACCGTAGGTTTCGACGCCGGCCAGCAACATTATAAGCAGACCTTCAGTAATACCGTTACGGGCGATGAACCCTTCGCCTTCACGCTGAGCGACTCGCTCCAACTCGACAAGTTCGCCACAACCGACTATACGGCATGGGTGAAGAGCGGCAGCGACAGCGCTGTGATTTCCGGTCGCGTGTCGGCTTTTCCCTGGCGCATCGTGGCTGAGGAGGTCACCGGCACGTGGTGCGGCTATTGCGTGCGCGGCATCGGCGCCCTGCGCTATATGCGCGAAAACTATCCCGACGGTTTCATCGGCATCGCTATCCACAACGACGGCAGCAAGCAGGTGCCAGATTCCATGGCTATTCCCGGTGAGGAATACCTCAATGACGTATTCAACTACATGGGACAGTCGGGCTATCCCCACGCCGGACTCATGCGCAACGTGATGTACTGGGGCGACCCGGCCGATATTCCTTCTGAATACTCTTATATAAAGGAATACACCTCCAACTTTACGGGTGTGGGTCTCACGGCCAACTACAATCCGTCGACGGGTGAAATCAACGCCGCCACCGATGTTTACTTTGCCAAGGACTACGCCGATGCCGACTTCCGTCTGGCCTATGTTGTCGTGGAGGACAGCGTACACCGCACTCACGCCGAGACGGGAATCATGAACGACTACTGCGGATACGACCAAATCAACTACTATGCCGGTGGAAGCATGGGCGAGATGTACGGCTTCGAGAACATGGGCGAGGTGCTGAACGCCGATACGATGTGGTTTGAAGACGTGGCCCGCGGTCTCCAGACAGAGTTTGGCGGCATTGCTGGCATCATTCCCTCACAGATCAAGGAAGGCGACAGCTATCACTACGACTACACCACAACGCTGCCCGCCACGGTGCTGAAGCCTGAGAACGCCAGCCTCGTCGCCCTGCTCATCGATAAGGACGGCGTCATCGTGAATGCAGAGAAGACAAGACTGCAGTTCACCACAACGGGTATCACGACCGTGAAGCGCCAGCCCGCGACCGACGCCTACTATACGCTCTCCGGCCTGCGTCTTGCCGGCAAGCCCACGGCCCACGGCGTCTACATTGTCAATGGCAAGAAGGTGATGCGCTAAAGAGGCGCCAGCCAACAACAACATCAAAGCCGCGGAAGCCCAATTGGGCTTCCGCGGCTTTGATGTCTAGAAGGCCTAGAATTTCTAGATTATCTAGAATCTCTAGAAAATCTACACGATGGGCAGGCTGATGCCGCACATTTTCTGATAGATATCCAGGGCAAAGACATCGGTCATGCCGCTGATATAGTCGATGACGGCCATCAGGCGCGTCTGCAGGTCGGGGCTGTTGATTTCATACTGACTGCTGAAGCGGCGGATGATTTGCCGCGAGTGGAAGCGCTGCGGGTTGACGGCCGCGTCGACGAGGGTCTCCATCAGCGTCTCCATCAGTTTGTAGCCGCCCAACTCCACGTCGAGCACGGGCTTGCTCTGATAGATTTTGTCGTAGGAAAGCTTCATGCAACGCTTGTAGGCATCGCGGGCCTGCGGTTCGATGTTGTCGATGAGGCTTCCCCGGAACTCGCCATTGAGGATCTCCTGCTCATGCTCAACGAAGGTCTCCACGCACTCGTGCTCAAGCTTGTTCACGGCACACGCCCGCATGTAGACAATCTGCTCGTTGACGTCGGTGATGCCTTCATCCTTGATACGCTTCAAGATGTGGGCGCGCTGGTCGGGAGCAAAGAATCCCAACAGCGCCTCACTGGCCTCGTCGAGGGTGAGAATCTTCAGCTTATGGGAATCCTCGATGTCCATAATCTCATAGCAGATGTCGTCGGCTGCCTCTACCAGATAGACGAGCGGATGGCGGGCGTAGCGCAACGGCGCGCCGGGCGCGGAGAGCAGACGGATGCCCAGTTCGTTGGCAATGGTCTGATAGCTGCCGAGCTCGCTGTGGAAGAAACCGAACTTGCCGTGGTCGCCGGCCAACTCGGAGACGAAGGGATACTTGACGATGCTGGCGAGCATGGTGTAGGTCATGAGGAAACCGCCGGCACGACGACCCTGGAAATGGTGGGTGAGAAGCCGGAACGCGTTGGCGTTGCCCTCGAAGTGGGTGATGTCGCTCCAGAATTCGGGCGAGACGACGCTGCGCAGCTCCTGGCCCTTACCCTCAGTGAAGAACGTCTGAATGGCCTTCTCGCCAGAGTGACCGAAAGGCGGATTGCCCATGTCGTGGGCCAGACAGGCGGCGGAGACGATGGTGCCGATTTCCTCAAACAGCGTACCCCGCAATTCGGGATGCAGGGCGATGAGTCGTCGGGCGATGTCGTTGCCCAGCGACATTCCCACGGTGGAGACTTCCAGCGAGTGGGTCAGACGGTTGTGGACGAAGATGCTGCCCGGCAAAGGGAACACCTGCGTCTTGTTTTGCATGCGGCGGAAGGGCGCCGAGAACACCAGCCGGTCGTAGTCGCGCTTGAATTCCGATCGTTCCTCGTGCATCTCCGTTTGGCGATGCTCCTGTCCGAGGCGCTTGTTTGAAATGAGTTGCTGCCAGTTCATAGACATTCAGTTTTGCAGCAAAGATAACGAATTCTTGTCAGATTCATTTAGAATTAACCTTTTTTCTCTGTAGTATGAGCAATATCAGGGGATTGTTTGTAGGCCTTTATTTTATGAAGCTGGATTTACAACGTGGATACGAGCGTTGACGCACTTTCTTGGCCGTCAGGAATGACGGCCCTTCAACAACATAGACCTGTTTGCGCACTACGTGCTGGTGTGCCACCTTCGGGGCACTGAGTCCAATTTGAGTATCTGATAGCCACCACAGTCCGCGCTCCTATCGTCGCTAGACTGGGGTTACCGAAAGTGTACCCCTTCGGGGCACTAATCACTGATGTCTGTCACATGGCCTTCTCATCCTAGATTTCAGATGACCAAGAAAGAAGTGAACGCCGCTCCTACGGCAAACCCTCGTCGTTAAGAATGCCGCCGCTCCTAAAACGCTGTTGAATGTCGTGCTCGATATTCCCTAGATTTCCGCGATTCATCAGATTCAAACAAGCGTTTCTTGTCGGCTGCCACGTGGTAACCTTGTTGCTGCCACGTGGTAACCTCATTGCTACCACGTGGCAACCATATTGCTACCACGTGGCAGCAATTATGATTTTAGCGAAATCGCCTCGCTTTTATGTTAGGAAAGATGGGTCGGTGGTTTGTAACGAGGGTGAAAGTAATTTGAATCGAGAAGCATTCTGCCATTCATGAGAAGGTCCGGCAGCAGATAGTCAACTCCAAGAATGTGTTCCACCTGCATCTTGCAGCTGGTGGTGGGCAGCAGTAGTGATTAAGAAACTGTAGCATTTAGACCACCAATCACCTTAAGGAGAGGACCAACAGTCCCGCACGTGGCATAGGAGAAATCAAAACGGCCACAAAGACCGCGCTCTGCAAGCAGACATTCTTCAGGGGGAATCGTCTGTTGTCTTACAGATGGCGGTCCTTGTGGCCGTATTGTTTTTATTTATTCTTGGACGTCGTAATTATGCTCTTTTTTCTTTATGCCCCAAAAGAATTATTTGCTTACGAAGAGGCCTTCTATCACGATGTCGCCTCGCACCAGTTCTGCGGGAATGACGCCCACACCATTGGCCTTGAAGGCTGAACGGGGGATGACGTGGTCGACATACTGTGGCGTACCGTGCAGGAGCTGATCGCCGGTGAGGTTGTAGCCGCAGCGCACCCGTACTCCGCTGCACGTGAAGCCATGCGACGGCACGGCTTTCACTGCCAGCGCTGTGCCAAAGGCAACGTGGAGAGCCGACAGTGCCTGTCCGTCGGACAAGACCACTTCACCATTGCGTCCTTCCTGATTGACCGTTACCGTCTGTGGATGCACGTTCAGTCGGGTGTCGGCAACCGCCAGTCCATGGTGGAAGCGCACGCGATAGTAGCCATAGGGGAGAGACGAGGGGAGGTCGACTGTGCCGTTGAATTGTTCCTTAGCCGAGAAGCGGCCGTCGCGGTCGAGGTCGATGCTCACTGAGCCTTCGCCGGCCGGCTGACCGTTAATGGTGAAGGCGAGGTGCTCACCGGGCGTGGCATCAAGGGCTTCATCGAGAAGGGCTGTGTAGCGGGGCTGCTGACCATTGCTGGCCTCAGGCAATTTTACGACCGACTTTCCTGCGCCCACCGTAGAGATGCCTTCTGCTGCGGGGACGGTTGCACCCTCGGGCGAGAAGGAGAGCGGATAACTGGTGGAGAGCGTGCCCGACGTGGGGTTGTCGTTCACTTCCATCGTGCCCACGTGGGCCATGAAGTCTGACTTCAGATTGTGGGTCGACTCGCAGTCGGGCACCACCACGAGGCTGTGGATGTCGATACCACCGGCTCCCTTCACGGGAAATACGGCGTCGGTCCACTGTCCGGGCTCCACCGTTTGGGTGGAATAGACCCAGAACTGCTCAGTGAGCGGACTCTGTCCGGCACGGTCGCGGCGCTTGCCCAGTCCGATGAGCATCGTGCGGCCGGCCTTGGGCTTGAGGATGCGCACGTGGACATACTTCAACTCGGGCGTGAGCTCGAACGGCTGTTTGAGGTCAACGCGTAGTCCGTAGGTGTTGGACCCGTAGCGGGAACGCTGGAAGGCGATGGCCTCCTGCTCTACCACGACATTGCCTTTGAGGCGTCCGGTCATGAAGGGGGAATGCTCCCAAGTGTCGTAGACGCCGAGACTGGTCCACTGAAGGCTGTCGGCCGCTGAGGCGGCTTGGGCACGCTGACCTGTTATCGAAAGAACGCAGGCCAGAAGGAGTGTTTTATACCTATTATTATATAATAAGGAAGAAAGATTCATTGCTGTAGATGCTTAAACGTGATTAGTAAACTGCAATTTCTGAAAGTGTGGGGCATGCCTTGGCGTCGGTGATGGTCACGCGTATGGCCTTCACGCTGTAGCCCTCGCCGTAGCTGTCGGCCGTTGAGCCGTTGAGGGGCAGGAGGCGCTTGTAGCCGATGGTCGTGGTGGGGATGTCGCCACTGCGGCGTTCCCAGTGGATGCCGTCGGCAGAGGTCTCCACGGTGAACGACTTCACCCGCTGTCCGAGCCGGATATATTCCTGTAAGCTGACGTAGCGCACGGTCTGCGCCTTGTCCCATGTGAGCGTTATCGTGGCGTTGAGCGTGCCGTCGGGGGCGCACCAGTAGGAGTTGGCGTCGCCATCTACAAGGTTCTGCGCCTTGTAGTCGCGGTTCTGTCCGGCTGTCCTGACGCTCGAGACCTCAATCTTGGCCTTGGCGGCTAGGTTGTGGCCGAGACGCTGGCGGAGCAGACTGCCGAAACTGCGCAGGCTCTTCACCTCATCGTCGGGCAGCCGGCCGCTGCGGTCGGGCGGACAGTTGAGTATCAGTGTGGAGTTGCGCCCCACCGTCTCGAGATACATCTGGAAGGTGCGCTCGGGCGTGAGCGACTTCTGTCCCGGATGCCAGAACCAACCCTTGTCGGTGAACTTGGCATCACTCTCGCCGGGCAGCCAGTACCAGCCGTTCATAGTGCCATACATGCCGTTGCCTTCGGGCGAATAGCCTCGCTCCTCCGGACTCCAGTTGGTTTCGCCGGCCCATCCGCTCTCGTTGCCAATCCAGCGGGCCTCACCGCCCACGCCCCAGAGAATGATGTTGGGGCACACTTTGTGGATGGAGTCGCGCAGGTTGGGCACGTCGTAATAGGTCTCGCGGTCAATCTTCACCGTGGTCTTCCGGCCGCCATAGTAGCCCGAGCCGCCATTGGCGCCGTCGAACCACATCTCAAACTGGTCGTTGCCGTACTGTGCGAGTTCGGCGCATTGCTTCAGAAACACGTCCGATACGTAGCGGTCGGTGCCGTAGTAGAGGCTGTTGCGGTCCCAGGGCGAGACGTAGAAGCCGTATTTCATGCCGAGCTTACGGGCTGCGGCGGCAAAGTCGCGCGGGATGTTGGTGTTGCGACCGTTCTCGTTGCCGGCTTTGGTGATGTTATGCTGGGTTGTAGCCGTGGGCCAGAGGCAGAATCCGTCGTGGTGCTTCACCACGGCAATGCCACCCCGCATGCCGGCAGCCTTCACAGCCTTCAGCCACTGCAAGGGGTCGGGCTTCGCAGTTGGGGCAAAGCGGGCCTCGTCCTCGTCGCCATTTCCCCATTCCAGGTCGGTGTAAGTGTTCATTCCGTAGTGGAAGAAAGCGTAGAACTCCGTCTCCTGCCATTTCATCTGCCTCTCAGAGGGTACGGGAAAGACGGGAGTCGGTTCGTTGTCGGGATTGTCCAGCGTTTGAATCACTATCCCTTCGTTTTGCGCCAGCGCGCATGACGGAGGGGTCAAAAAGAGCAATAAAGCAAAACTTATTAAATGCATGTTGTGCATAGAGCGTATTTCAATTAAATTTTTGATTACAAAAATAAGACATTAAGCCTGAAACGGATAGGATTGCAAGCCATTGTTAAGTAACAAGAAGAGGGGTTGGGGTGGGTCGTTTTTTTTATTGCTTCGCCATCTTCCCCGTCATCTTGTTCTTTTCTTGGGTCACCTTATAGATATAGGTTCCTGCGGGCAGTGACGAGAGGTCGATGCGGTCGGAATGTGTGGTGGTGAGAAGGCATGCGCCTGCGAGATTGCACACTTCTATTTTGTCAGCTGTGGCATCGAGTAGCAATAGCCCACCCTCAATGCGGACTTCTCCGAACGAGTTCTTTACCTCCGCAATGCGGTTGGGAAGCGAGTTGAGCGGCAGGCGGTAAATTCCGCCCTCGGTATCGTCGTACTGGGTATCGAAGAGTGAGGCGTAGAGATAGTCGTCGGTTGCTACCATCTGCAGCGGCGGCAGATAGAGACCTGCAATCTGAGTGAGTTCGGGCAGGCCGTCAGAGACGTTCACGTAGGTGTTTCCTCCATCGTCCGACACGTATACGCCATCGCGAATATGGCCTACAAATAGCAGATTGCCGTGGCTTTCCAGACTGCGAACGTAGTTGCACTGTTCGCCATCGGGCCGCCTCAGGGATTTCCAGTTCTCGCCGTCGGTAGTATATTGGAGGAAAGGTTTTGTGTTGTCGTAGTCGTCTACGCTTCGTCCGCAGAACAGCGTGTCGTTGCGTTCGGTTAGCGAGACCATGAAGTTGCTGCCCTCCATCACTCTCGACCAGGTGTCAGTCGCCTCGTCGTAGCGGCAGATGTAATTGGCGCCAAACTCATAGACATTGCCCTTGAAGACGTAGGGCGTGTAGAAGTTCTCGGCGAAGAGTTGTCCCTTCTCGTCCTTCTCGCCCGTGCCCCCACAGGCGATGGCCAGCGAGGTGCGGTCGGTGAAGTGCCACGTGTCGCCATAGTCGTCGCTATAGAGAATGCCAGCGCCGAAGTCGGCGGCATAGAGTCGCTCATCCTTCTCTGCCATTCCGTAGCAGGCCGAGTATTCTACGTCGGGAATCAGTTCGCCGTCAGGCTTGGAGTAGTCGAGCACCGCCCAAGTATCCCCGTCGTCATCCGAGCGGGCGATCTTGCCGCTGTTACCCGTTGCGTAAATTAGTTCGCCGAATTGGTAGAATCGGTTGTAGGTATGGTCCTCCTCGCAGGTCTTCTCGAAGGTGGCGCCTCCGTCGAAGGAGGTATAGATGCCGCCGCTGCCGTCGAACTGGTAATCGGAATAGAGAATGTTGCCTGTTGGTGTGACGTGGATGCCCCACACACCATGGTGCAGGATGACGGGCTCCCATTGTGCCTTGGCGCTGGGTGTGCCGAAGAGAAGCGCGGTGGCGATGGCCACAGCACCTACTAGGGTCTGTCTTGTTTCTTTGGTTTGCATTTGTATAGTTCAATCAGGTGAATGGTTGTTGATTCTTTCTGTTCAGTTTGATGTCGGTCTGTGTGGCCGACGCGAGTTGATGAGATGTAGTAGATGTAGTGTTGTTGGGTTGAGGTTTTTTGTTGATGTCAATTTGAGTTTTCAAAATTAGGCAAATCTTTCTGATTAGGTTTGGTGTTGCTAAGCGTTTTACTGATTTTTAACATAGAAGGGTCGGCATTGTAACTACTCAGTCTTTTTTTGTCGGCGCAGCTAAGTTCTAAAGTTAAAGTTTTTTAAAGTTGTTCGTGACAGAAATCAAGTTTTGTTGTATTCCGC
>ONYS01000191.1 GCA_900322095.1 uncultured Prevotella sp. | reverse complement strand
ATCAATGTTTAATGCTTTCTTGATAATCGATTCCAATTCCTCGGCATCTGTGGAGGTGGAGAGGATGGTGCCGTCGCGGTCGATGAGGTACATGGCACCACCGGCATTACCTGCTCCGTTCTTGCGCCATACACAGTTCTCGTCGTTCAGTTCCAACAGACTCGGCCAAGGATAGCCGTCCTTCTTCGCAGCATTTTCCATCGCTTGGCGATTACGTTCACGGGCGATGGCAATGACGGTGAAGCCATTGTCCTTGTATTTCTCATAGACAGGAATCATGGCAATGCTGTGGCTACGGCAGGGGCCGCACCACGATGCCCAAAGATCGATGAGGGCTACCTTGCCTTTCGTGAGGGTGGAAATAGGAACGAGATGGCCGTCGGTGTTTCGCACCATGTAGTCGATGTAGGGCTTTCCAGGCTGTAGGCGGTAGGCCGTCTCAGTGGTAGCAATCTGTTCGTGAACGGGGTGGCCTGGATAGTAATTGATGAGTTTGTCGTGATAGAGCGTCAGATATGGCTCAAACTGCGACTTGTTGAAGTTCACATAGTTGTCTGCATGTTTGAGAGCTTGGATGGCATCAAGTACATCGTAAAGCGTCCAAAGCATGGGGTGCTCTTCGGCGTATGCTATGCGAAACGGACGAATACCTGAGGTAATGCTGTCTCGCTGTTGTTTCAGTTGCAAACCTTGTGCTGTAAACTGTTCACTCTCATGTCGCATATAGTGGTTTACGACCTGACGGACAGAGTCAACGTATGCCTCTGGCAGACTATCCACATTCAAAGACCGTGCTTTGCTAATAGTGGAAATGAAGTCTGCTTTGTAGAACTCCACCCTGCGGTCAGGGTTCTCCAACTTATTGTCGATTTCCTCGACGGGGTTCCAGAAACGCACATCCTCAATGCTGTCCTTCACCGCATGTTTGCGTCCTTCCTCGCCGTTGCTGACGATACGCACCCGTTTGTCCTCATACATCGTGACATTCACGTTGCAATTCTCGGCGATGAACTTGCCCTCGAACCAACTACTCGTTTCGTATTGCTTCAGAAAGAATACCACATAGAGTCTTGGGAAGTCGGTCTCGATGTCGTAGGTGAAGTGCCCGTCCTTGGCTTTTACATGAAAGCGCGGCTCGTCCACCACACGCAGGTCAGTCCCTGCCTCGCAGATGATGACTTCATCGCCCCACACGTCGGTCTCTAATGTTCCTTCGACGTGGCATTTTACTTGCGCCTGCCCCGTCGTTGCAACGAGGGCGAGCAGGATAGTGATGATGGTTTTCTTGTTCATTGATTATTTTCTCTTGATCATCTCCTTGAGTTTATCCGTCGGTTTCTCCTCCTTGCGGGCGAGGTCAAGGAACTGGCGATAATATGATTCTGCCTGCTTGCCGTCTTTGAGGAGATAGGCGTAGGCATTCGCAATATTATAATAGGTGGCGATGGAGGTTGGGTTATAGGTGAGATGTTCCTTCCACGCTGTGACGGCCTCGTCGTAATGCTGTGTCAGATAGTAACCCTCGCCCTGCGAGAGTGTAATGGCCTTCATGATAGTGGTATCAGGTCGCATGAGTTGTTTGGCAAGGTCGAGATAGCCAAGCCCCTCGGGATAGAGCTTTGTATCGACGCAGACCACTCCAAGACGGTAGGCGCAGCCGTAGTGCTGCATGCCACTCATCAGGAAAGCCAACTGTAGATAGTGGTAGGCTTGTTCCAAGTCTTCGATCTGAGCATAGCACATACCTGCGGAATACAAGGTGTTGAAAGTAGAGTCACCCTGCTCCAGCAGCCGATCGTATAACTTGGCGGCCGCTGTAAAATCACGATTGATGAACCATGCATCGGCCAGTGCCCTGTTCACGAGGATATTGGTGGAATCCCTCTGGCTGTATATTAGTCCATGGACAATACCATTCTGCGGTTGTTGGGCTTTGACATGTGCGAGTATGAGATTAGCAACTATCTCGCCATCCATAGGATAACGGTAATTCAGCTGACTGGCCCAGTAGATAAAGGAGTCGTTGTCGCCCTGTTTCTGATAGCTGAAGCATAGCTGGCGGAAGGCATCGTGGGAGAGGCTGTCCTCAGGTACCAGTTTCAGGAGATTGGCAGTCTCGCGATAGTTGCCACGCTTATAATGGCAATTTGCGAGTTTCATCTGAACCATGCAGTCCACTATCGAACTGTTTTCAGCAGATTGCTTCAGATGCTCAATAATCTCATCCTGTTTCTCCTCAGGCAGTTCATCAAACTTGTCAAGAGGAAGGTCATGCTGTTCTACAGCCTGCTGCTGACTTCGGCTTTTTGCAATGGCATACGCCTCTTGATAATACTTCAGCGCCTCAAAGGTGTTATACTGCCGCATGCAACTGTCGCCAGCCTGTACAAATAACAGCAAAGAATCCGCTTTAACTTCTGCTGTCTTTGTCTTGGCTAGTCCCGCCACTGTGACGAGAGCGAGGAGGATGGTAATGATAGTTTGCCTCTTCATAATTTGTCATTCTATAGAAACATCGCGGATGACGAAAGCACCATCGCCGTCGCCCTCTATGAAGTCGAAAGTAGCGGGGATGGTGTCGAACGGTTCGAAGGTAAGTGTGAAGTCGATATAGTAAGTGTTGCCTAAAAACTCGTTTGTAGATTCGGAGGCTTTCACCTGAGTATAGTTGTTCTCGTCGAGTTTGATGCCATCAGCTGTTGTTAGTTTGTATTTCTTGCCATTAGCGTTAAGATAGGAGTCTTTGGCGATACGGAACCAGTAATCCTTATGGCCATAATAGCGGAAACTGATAGTGGTTCCATCAACTTTGGTTTCGACTTTCCGGATGGCGAACTGGAGATTGGAACTGTTGTCCTGCTTAGGCCCATTGAGGGCTTCAGCCATACCCAGGAAATATCCAGGCTGATAGCCCACTGCCTTCCAGACGATGCGCTTATCAGGCGAAATCATTACATAATAAGGGATGGCACCCACATCACAGTATCGGCTACTAATGTCCTTCATGGCGTTGTTCCAGTTTTTCCCAACGATGCGTTTGCTGAATTCATGCTTCTGCCACTCAGATAGTTTGTTCTGATTGATAGCGACGATTTCCAGTTTATCCTTCATTTTCTCGTAGACCTCTCTCATCTCAGGCTCAGACATCATGCAAGGACCACAACCGATGCCCCAGAAGTCGAGCAATACGTATTTGTCATTGGAAAAGGTTTCAAATAGATGGTGTTTCTGTCCTTGCATATCAAGGAGTTCGGCATCAATAGCTTCATCACCCACCTGCAAAAGTCGTGGTGGATAGACATAGTTGTGAATCTCTGCCAGTTGCTCCTCAAATCCTTTAGGAGCCCGTGCGACAATTTTCTTTTCCAGTTGCTTTAACTGCTCCATGTGTGGGAAGTTTGGAGTGTTCTTTGCCGTCATGGATATGCCCCATAGTGCACGGATCGTAGCTGCGTCCACAGGCAGTGAGGGCAGGATGTCCATTCGTTGCTTCATCCACTTCATTTCGACGATTTCTCTCTCTTCCCAAGGCTTTTTATCCAAATCCATCTGCATTAATTCCGTTACCACGTCACGGCAATACTCCGTTATACGGCTCTGAGTCTGCTGTTCTGACAAAGGGCTTTCCACTTTCCATAAAGGGTAGAAGCAGTCATTGCCTGTCAATTTCACAGTCACACCGGGACGTAGGAAGAGGGTTAAATTAAAATTGGGACAACCTTCACCCATTAAACCGAGAAAACCTTCGGTGAGTTCCTCTACGGGTAGAGTGAAGGCGAACCGTCCAGCTTGGACTGTATCTACAACATTCCCAATAGTGCCTGTTCCGGCCAGTACCAACGTGCCGTCTTTAAGTGCGGGTGAATAACCAGTGACAGTTGCTGTCTTTGTCTGTGCCTGCCCCGCCATTGTGACGAGGGCGAGCATCATCGTAATAATTGATTTCTTGTTCATATTCGTTTCGTTTAATTGTCTGCAAAGTTATGAAATAATATGCAAGTTAGTCAAACTATTTTTAGGATTTCATGTGTTTGGGCACATAATTGGCTCGCGTTTCTCTAATTCTTGCATATATGTCATCTTATTCCACCTTCAGTTTCTCCTTTCCTTTGTACTTCGTCATGTCGCTGACAATGACTTGCTCGCCGGGGGAGAGGCCACTAATGACTTCGATATAGTCGTAGTTGCACTCGCCGAGGCGGACCTGACGGGGGTGGAGCATGTCGCCGTCGAGGACGAAGAGGGTGTAGTCGCCGGGGCCGCTGTAGAAGGAGCCGTTGTGGATGCGGAGCACGTCGTCCTTGATGCTGGTGATGACGAAGACTTCCGTTCTGAGGCCGGAGCGGAGACGCGGGTGCGACATGTTGTCGGGCACGACTGTGAAGGTGATGGCACCGCTCTGGCTCAGGGGCGTGACGGTGTTGATGATGCCCGTGAGGCGTTCCTTGCCGATGCGCAGGATGACGGCACCGCCGACGCGGACGCGCTCGCTGTGGCTGTCGGAGATTTCGCACTCGGCCTTGAAGTGCGTGAGGTCGCTGACCACGGCAATCTTCTGACCCGCGCCGATGGTGCTGCCCACCTCGCTATTGATGTAGGTGAGCGTGGCACGGCGCGGCGAGCGGATCTTGGCATCGTCGAGGGTGCGGCGCTTCTCGTCGAGTCCCTTCTCGAAGATGCCGTTCTGTAACTGCTGCATACGGAGGTCGGCTTGGCGCACGCGCTGCTCGTTCTGGTACTGCTGGCGCAGTTGCGAGAGTTGCATCTGGGCGGTTTTTAATGTTGTCTCGGCCTGACGTACACGGTCGCGGGTGCCGCTACCGAGGCTGTCAAGGTAGAGTTCGTTGCGCAGTTGGGCTTCGAGTTGCGAGAGTTCCATCTCCTTCACCTCAATCTGCATCCGGCGGTCGGAGAGTTGGGTTTCGACGTTGGCTTTCAACTGGGCGGTCTGCTGACGGCGTATCTCGCGCTCGTCGAGGGCCTTGGAGTAGTCGGTCTCGGCGGATTGCAAGTCGAGGCGCAGCAGGGGCGTGCCGACGTCCACGCTGTCGCCGCTATGGGCATAGACCTCAAGAATCTTCGAACTGATGGGCGACACGATGATTTCCTCGAAGGCGGGCACGATGCGCCCCGTAGCCGAGACGCTGACGTCGATGGTGCCGCGGTCCACCGCTGAGATGATGAGTGCCTTGCGGTCGAGGGTCGGAATCATCTGCGTGCCGAGCCAGGCACCTGCGCCGAGCACCGCTAATGCGATGGCAACGGCCACGGCAGCGCGACGGAGTTTGCGTCGTCTTTGTTCGCTGACAGGAATCGCCCTGTCCATTGTCTGATTATCGTTCTTCATATATCTAATGTTCAATGATCAATGTTCAATGAGACGTTCTACGTCTGCCGTGAGTTCGCAGTTGCGCTCGAAGTCCCAGAGGGCGATGCTGCGGAGCTGATAGTAATAGTACCAGTAGTTGAAGAGCTGCTGGATGCGGCCAATGCGGGCCTGGTCCTTGGCTTTCTGCGCATCAGAGAGTTCGAGGGTCGATATGCTGCCAATCTTGAACGTCTCGACGTTGGTGTGGTAGCGGCGGCGGGCGATGGTGTCGGCCTCGCAGGCGATGCGCAGTTGCTCGGCCTGGTTGTTGAACTGCTCGGTCAGGATAAAGATGTCCTGGCGGAAGTCCTGCGACTGCTGGCGCAGCTGGCCCTGGATGATGTCGCGGTTCGACTCGGCCATCTTGCGCTGCCCCTTACGCTTGCCCCAGTCGAGCAGCGGCACGGTGATGCCCACCGAGACCACCTCGTTGCTCAGCAGGTTGCGGTAGGCGCTGTTCATGTTGTCGCCCGTGCCGGTGTAGCCCAGTTGGGCGTAGAGGTTGATGCTCTGGCGGTTGGCGCGGGCCGAGGCCACGGCGTAGTCGGCCTCCATCTGGCGGCGGCGCATGGTAGTGGCGAGGGCGTTGTTCTGGAGGGCGTGACTCAGCACGTTGTCGAATTCGAGATGCACCTGTGGCACATCCCCAGGCGCTACTGGCTCTATGTCTGCTTCCACGTCGAGGAACGAGCGGAGGGCGAACTGGCGGGCCTGTCTATTGCTCTCGCTGTTGGTCAGGGCACTGCGGGCGGTGAGCACGTCGAGGCGCAGTTGCAGCACGTCGTTCTCGCTGATGGTGCCCATGCGTCGCTTGGCCTGGGCCACCTCGTAGAGTTTCTCGGCTGTCTGCAGGTTCTGGCGGGCGATGTTCACCTGTTCGCCGGCCAGCAGCAGACCGAAATAGAGGCTGATGGCTTGCATGGCCACCTGCTCGGTTTCGGTGAGGAAGCGCGCCTGTGCCTCGCGGTAGCGCAGTGGTTCTATGCGGCGGTTCCACTTCAGGTGGTTCACGCTGAAGAGTGGCTGCGAGAGGGTGACGGCCACGGGCAGCGACATGAACTGATTGCCCGACCCGCCGCTACCCGACTGGTGCAGATAGTCGAGCGACGACTCCACCGAGAGCGTGCCGCCCGTGGGCCACAGCTTCTGCGTGATGTTCACTGCTCCATCCAGTCCGAGGTAGTCGTTGCGCGCGCTTGTTCCACGACGGTGCCGTTCCCGACAGCGACACTTCTGGCAGCAGGTCGGCCCGGTAGCTGCGCCACTGCCAATAGGCTGAGCGCAGTTCGCCTAAGGCTACCGCTGCATCGATGCTCTGGCGGCGCGCCATCATTATGCAGTCGTCGAGTGAGAGGCGCAGCGTGTCCTCATGAGCCCAACCTATCAGTGGCAACAAGGCGAGGAACAAAAGATAGTGTCGTTTCATAAATCTGTTTTCTCCTTTTGAATTTTTAATTCCAAAGTTTGGGATGTACATTGCAAAGTTTGCAACGTGCATCCCAAACTTTGCAATATAAAATATACCTTGATGAAAATACATTTATATTACTCATGCCGCAAAGCTTCTACGGGACGTTTATACATAGCTATAAGGGTAGGCACCACCATGCCGAGGGTGACGATGGCGAGAAGCAAAAGGTACTGGATGGAGGATACAATGAGGAAATGAGGCCAGAACTGCGACACCCAGTCGGTCTCGCGGCCGGAGCCGCCGTAGGCGTTGCCATCTGAGAGCACATCCCAGTGGATGGCAACTTGAAACCAGACAAGACAGCCCGTGAAGACGGCAAGAGCGGTAAGGACGGCCGCCTCGCCCCATATCTGTAGGAAGATGTCGCGCCGCTTGGCGCCGAAGCTGCGCATGATGCCGATGTCCTCTGTGCGCTTGCGTATCTGCAGCCAGAAGGTGCCCAGTGTGCCCAGCACGACGATGATGCCGAAGAGAACAAGGGGGACCGTGGCCAGCGTGGTGTACATCGTGTAGTCGTGGGCCACCTGCTTGTCGTAGTGCTGTTGATAGGTTTCGAGACTGCCTAAAACGCAGATGCCGGCGCGGAAGTCGTTGGTCAGCGTAGGCGTGAGCTGCTTTACGAAGATCTTGGCATCAGCATCGGGTTTCAGCCGCACGAGCAGTTGGCAGTAGGCACTGGCCCCGCTGCCGGGATTGGGGAAGAAGACCACATAGGGGTATCGCTCGTTGGGCGCACCCTTCACGTCCTCTACCACGCCAGCTATGGTGTGGTAGCCAACCACACCGTGGACGATTTCTCCTCCTTCATAGCGGGTGTCCACCATCGCCACGCGCTTGCCCATCACATGGTCGTGGCCGAAGAGCATCTGCGCCACGCTGCGGGTCATGACGATGCCGTCGGGCGCAATCTGACGTGACAGCGTCTCGGCATCGGGACTGCCCTCAATGGCGCGTAGCCCCTGGGTCTCGAAGAAATGTTCGTTCTGGTAGTAGAAGAACTGCGAGAAGCCGATGGTACGCGTGGTGTCATCGGCCAGGGCCAGCGTGCGCCAGTTGTAGAAACGAAGGTTGGCCCCCAGATAGTCGGGCGTGAGGCAGACGGATGCCACTTCGGGCATGGTGGCCAGCTTGTCGCGGATGACATAGACCCCACGGGCCTCTTCCTCGGTGATGTCTTGCCCCTCAGAGGCACTCTCACTGCGGACGATGCCCAACTGGCCCACGCAGAGGTGGTCTTTCTCAAACTCGCCTGCCGGTATGCAGAAATGGGTGGCATAGAAAGTGACGGTGAGGAAGTCGACAATGAACCAACTCAGGCAGGAGATGATGGCTATCTCGGCAAATATCCAGCCGTTCTGTTTTTTGCGAGTCCACAGACTCTTCAGTATTATGCTCATCTTTTCTGGTTTAATGATTCAACAATAGGTTTGCGCAGCGACGACCAGGCAGGAATGAGGGCCGCCATGAGATTGAGCACGGCGCAGCAGACGAAGGCAATGAGGAACAGCGTCGGCGTGAAGAACATGTCAAGCTGAAGCGACACGCTGTTGATGGGATCGTACTCGCGCTCGAACAGTGTGAGGAACATGGTATTGCTGCACATGGCGCTGATGAAGAGCCACGAGAGCGCATAGCCCGCGATGCCGCCCAGGAGCGTCAGCACGAGGTTCTCATGGATGACCTCACTGAGCAGCGTCCGGCGCTTGGCGCCGAAAGCCTTGCGGATGCCCATCTCGGCAATACGCGCCTCCATCTGGTTCGACACTAGGCCGCTCAGGTTGATGGCTGGCAGCAGCAGGAGCAGCAACATGAGCAGGGCGGGATATTGCAGGTTGTACAGCATGTCGCCCGTGGACATATCGTAAGATTCTTCGAAGTTGAGCGTCCTGGCCCAGTGCATCTGTGCGTCAATGCTAAACTCGTAGTCCCTGCCCGTTGCCTGTCGCAGCATCGAGAGGTATTTTGCACGGTAGGGTTCCAGTTCGTCCTTCAGCATCTGGTAAGTGCAGCCCTCCTTCAGCAGTACCGTCACCTCCAGACCGCCAGCATAGCTCACGTCCCGGCTCTGCCAGTGGCTGCGCGAGTCATTCACGGCATAGGGCAGGTAGACATCGGCCGAGGAGTTGACCAATAGCGGACTCACCTCCCTGACAACGCCTACAACGCGATAGGGCAGGTAGTTGAGGAGCAACTGGCGGCCTGCCACCTGCTCCGTCGTTCCAAACACCCGGCGGGCCAGCACGTCGGTGATAACGATGCACTTCTCGGCATGCTGCAGTTGTTCATCGGTGTAGGGCCTGCCGCTGACAAACTGGAAGTCGTAGAGGCGGTAGAAGTTGGCATCGGTGAACTTCATCGTCACCGGCATCTCCTGCTTGCCCAGCTCCTCGCAGGCCGTGAAGCGATAGACATAGCTGTTGTCCATGTTGGCACTGACCACCTCGGCACACTTCAGGTGGCTGAACAGTTCCTCAACGGCAAGGGGAGAATAGCCGGAGTAACCCACGAATGCTCCCTTGTCGTTCTTGAAGTAGCTTTTCAGGTACACCGTGCGGTCGCGGTGCTCCTCAGGATAGATATTGCTGATGCGGATGTGCAGGATGAGCGCCACCACCATTGCCGAGGCGATGGCCACCGCTGTGCCCGCGACGTAGATAGCGGAGAAGAGCTTGTCTTCGCGAATGAGTGCAAAGGCGTGTCGTATGATCTTAATCATTCGTGTAATTCGTGAAATTCGTGGTCGAAAATAAACTGTGGTTCTTTTATCACTGTATCTGTCGTCCGTCGAGGAATTTGATAATCCTGTCTGTCTGGGCGGCCTGCTGCTCGTTGTGGGTCACCATGACGATGGTGCGGCCGTCCTCGCGGTTCAGGCGGTGGAGCAGTTCCATGATCTCCGCACCCATC
>ONYS01000072.1 GCA_900322095.1 uncultured Prevotella sp. | reverse complement strand
CAGGACGTGACAGAATCGTTTGTTATCGATGCCGGCCTTGCGCTCAAGAAGGGCCAGATTGACAAATTCCACGACATGCTAGTAGACTTCATCGCTTCCCTACCCTTCAACGTGCGGGTGGACAACTCAAAGAAGAGCTACGAGAAGGAATTTCACATGGTAGTGTTTTTTCTCCTTCGTCTCATAGGCGGTCGGGACTTCAACGTACTCAATGAGAAGCCCAACTCCGACGGCATTGCCGACCTCGTATTGGAAACGCCTAGCTATGTCTACATCTTCGAATTCAAGCTCGACCACCCAGCCAGTGAGGCAATAGCTCAAATAGAAGAGAAGGGTTACGCCGCGCCCTACGCCCACGACCCACGCAAGCTCTACCGCATCGGTTGCTCCTTCTCATCGGAGACAGGCCGCGTGGCAGACTGGAAAGTGGAATAACTATTTTTTATGAATCATTCGTGTTCCATTCGTGGACATTCGTGTTAGAAATAGATTCCCAAATAGGAGGGGTAAAGAAAACGGGAAAAGGCTCCATACCACAGCGTATGGAGCCTTTTCCGTAATTGAAACTGTTAGGGATGATTACCGCCCTGCCACCTTATAGGCACGGTGTGAACCATCAGCCATCGTCAGCACCTTGATGCAGAACCCTGCAACGGGACCAGAGAGGCGGCGGCCAGCCAGGTCGTAATAGTCGGTGGAGACAACGCGCTGGGACTGTGAGACGGGAGCACCGATGCCCATCGCCACAGCGTCAAGCGTCACGAGGTCAGAGGCTATGCTCTCACCACCACCTTTATAGATGGTCTGAATGGCGAAGTCGTTGGTATCCTCGTAGAAGTAGATACGGCGCGAACCGTCGTCGCGGATATCGAAATCATACCCTTCGGTGAAGTTGTAGGGCACCTCCACGAGGGGCTCCGTCATCTTCCTGTAGGTCGGACTATTGAACTCATACACAGAGCCGTCGACATAGAGGCAGTAGAAGAGCTTGTCGGGGTCCATATAATTGCCCTCCTCGGTGGTGAGGTTGATGACGAACTGCACGTAGCCATTGCCATAATGCTCCTGGTAAGAGTCGTATTCGGTGAAGTAAGGCGGATTGGGTTTGCCCGGTTTGTCAACGAACGGACTGAGAATGGGCTTGTTGAGCAAGGAGAGATAGAACACCTGATTCTTACCCATGTTGAGAATCAGCAGACTGTCGGAAGTCATCTCGCCCGTCTCGCTGTCGAGGCGAAGGGTGAATTTGCTGTCAGAGAGTTTGGGAGTGGGAACCCAAATGCCAAAGAGGTCGAAATATTCCATCTCCATGGTGCCCGGAATGGCGTAGAAATGATAGTTGTAGACCGAATCGGGTCCGAGATATTGGGGAAGGTCGAGCGTGATGGTGCCGTTCTCCTCCGTTCCGCGAATCCAGTTGTTGCCCATGTTGGGTACGATATGGCCGAAATAATAGGTATTGCCATCCTTGGCCACCTCCATCTTCATCACCTCGCCCGTGGAATCGGTGAGACTGTTATAGAGAATGTAGGGCTGCGACGTGAGGCCGTCGGGCAGCGTGAGCGTCTCGTCGGTGATATAGGTGAATTCCACATTGGTTTCGCCGAAGCCCGTCCACTGGTTCTTGTCGTCGACCATGGCCATCACACCGTCGGTGACCATCTTCAGCGAACCGTCGCGATAGAGGAACTTCACGTCGGCCGTATCCTCGGGAGCAGTGTAGCTGCTGCTTCCCTCAGTATAACTGATGCGACGCATATAATAGGTAGTGTTCACCCCCTTACTGCTGGTGTGGTTGAACACGGGCTGCGGCTTGAACGTCACCGTGTCGCCCACGATGGTTCCCTCAATCCAAGAGGCGCTGGGAAAGAGGCTGAAAGGCTGATAGAGATATAGCTTGTCGCCGTTGACCACTGTGCGGCCCACGAATCCATCCGACTTGTCGTTGAGGATGTAGCCATATTGCAGATAATAAGCCGTCGACGAGCCATAGAGTCGCGTGGAGAGTTCGCCCTCGGGCTGAGCAACGATAATGCCGTGGTCATCGGTCTGGACAAGCTGAGCGCTCTTCGCGGCGAGCGATTGCAGCTCGAGCATGCTCTCGGGAACTTCCACAGGCATTCTTTTCGCCGTGACGCTGGCGCGGTTGTCTACTACCGGCTGCTGAGCAAAGGTGGACATGCAAAGAAGCAACGCGGAAGTCAAAGAGATAATTTTTCGCATAGAATAGAATGAAATAGATGAGATGATTGATTTTAGTTAACTGTCAAGACGGAGTAAGCCTTCAGCCTCTCCTTCTTTATCGTCGCCAAAGATAAGAAAATAATTCCACAATGCAAACATTTATCGCTATAAGTTTGCAACAGGTAGATGAATTTCAGAAAAAGCAAGCTAAGAGATGAATGAAAGCCACAGCCAAACCGGCATGTGTCTACCTCCACAAATCCCCTCGCGTGGAGTTCACAGGAGGCTCTTTGTTTCCATACCATTGTAGATTCCAAATACAAATGGTTGAAAAATTGTTTGTGTCTTGAGATTTAATTATTATTTTTGCAAGTATAAGAATAAAGTTTATGGCAAGACTGAAATATCCCATTGGCATACAAAGCTTCGCCCAAATCAGGGAAGAAGGATATGTATATATAGACAAGACGGATTTGGTATACGATCTCGTCAATACCGGTGCTGTGTACTTTCTCAGCCGCCCGCGCCGTTTTGGGAAGAGCCTGCTTCTATCAACTCTTGAATGCTATTTTCACGGTGAGAGAGACTTGTTCCGGGGCTTGAAAATTGACCGTCTTGAGAAGGATTGGAAGAAATATCCCGTATTCAAGATCGACTTCAACGGCCAGGATTTCACACGCCCTGAATCATTATTGCAAGTCCTTGAAGCCTTCGTGGCAAATGCGGAGAGAATCTATGGCGCGTCACCAGATCCTGTTGGACTGGGCATGCGCTTTGCCTACGTGCTGCATGCAGCCCATGAACAGACTGGGCTGCGCTGTGTCGTGCTGGTTGATGAATACGACAAGCCGATGCTGGATGTGCTTGACACAGGATACACGTGCACTGTCGACGGCAGGCAGATATCTCTTGAAGACTATCATCACAATACGCTGAAGTCGTTTTATTCAGTATTCAAACTTGCCAGCAATGACCTGAAGTTCGTCATGCTTACTGGTGTGACAAAATTCTCGCAGATCAGCGTATTCTCCGGTTTCAACCAACCCAAAGACATCAGTATGACTCCGGCATGGGACGCCCTCTGTGGTATAACCCAAGAAGAGTTGGACACGCAACTCGCCCAACCGGTTCGGGATATGGCAGAAGCCATGAACATGTCTTTTGATGAGATGCGCTCTACTCTTTCCAGGCAATACGACGGATACCATTTCAGCAGCAGGATGACGGATATCTATAATCCATTCTCTTTGCTCAACGCACTGGACAGTCAGCATTTAGATGACTATTGGTTCAAGACCGGCACACCGACATACCTTATCCGCCTGCTCGCCCACTTCGATGAAAACATGAATGACATTGCGGGTAAATACTACGACTCCGCACAGTTCATAGACTACAAAGCCGACAAGGAGAGACCTCTGCCAATGATTTATCAGAGTGGATACCTAACCATCAAAGATTATGACAGAGACAGCAATTCCTATCTGCTAGACTTCCCCAACAATGAGGTGAAGAAAGGCTTTCTGACGTTGCTTTCGGCCAACTATCTGAAGAGTAAAGAAGAGCCAATGTCTTGGCTGCTCGCTGCGCAAAGAGCTCTCAAGCAAGGAAAACTCTCCGATTTCCGCGACCTGCTCACGACCTTCCTAGCAGGCATCCCGTATTCCGCCCGTCGAAAGGAAAATGAGCGTGAGCAAGAGCGCTATTTTCAATATACCGTTTACCTGCTAATGCACATGCTCAGCTGTTACACCCTATATCATGAGAAAGAATCAAGCCAAGGCCGGGCAGACTGCGTAATAGAGACCCCGAACTATGTCTACATCTTCGAATACAAACTCAACCATCCGGCATCAGAAGCTATTGCGCAAATTGAGAAAAAGGGTTGTTCGTTAGAGTATACTCTTGACAAGCGCACCGTTTATCTTGTCGGAGTCTCTTTCTCTTCGGATACCGGTACAGTGAGCGACTGGATGGTAAAGAGACTGGTGAGATAACTGATACCTATATTAAATTACAAAAGTTTACCACCGCTTATTTTATGGGCATTCCTTTCTAAATTCGTTTCAAGAATGCCCATAAATGCTAGCGCCTAACATTTACTTAAAATGTACTAAGACCTATTTGCTCCCCAAACCACCTATAATCTAAGGCTCCAAATTATCAGACAAGTCACTTTTACTGGCTATGCATAACCCATGGTGTTCATAATAGCGAGGCGATATCGCTATTATCATGATGGTTGCCACGTGGTAGCAATATGGCTGGCACGTGGTAGCAATAAGGGCGGCACGTGCCGCCCGACAAGAAGAGAGCGTTATAAAGCTAAAGAATCACTGAAATCTATGGAAATCAAGTAAGACATTCACTCACTGAAGAATGGTATTGGAGAAGGCGGTAAACGTAATTGCGACGGCTGAAGCCCTTGAAAGAACATGAAATTGCAGAGCGCATTCAGGATTGTTGCCCGCTTACCAAGGACGACGTAATAGTTGGGCAAATGGAGCTGCGGTACCAGATAGAGGAACAATTACTGTTATTTCACATCACTATAATGAGGACGAGAAAACTTACAAAATTAAAAAGCCCCTCCTTTTTGAGGGAGGGGCAGGTATGAGTATTTAGAATTGGGGCCTTTCAGTTGGTCCTTTTATTTCACCGTCAGCTCGGCCGTCTTGACGTCGCGGCTGTTCGGTCCAATCATTATCTCGAATGCGCCGGGCTCCAAGAATGGCTTTCCCTCCGCATTGAGATACTGCAGCGTCTTGGCATCGATATCGAAGTCTACCTTCACGCTGCCGCCCTTGGCGATATGCACGCGCTTGAAGCCCTTGAGTTCCTTCACGGGACGCAGAATTGTGGAATAGCGGTCGTGGATATACATCTGCACGATTTCATCGCCATCGCGGTCGCCAGTGTTGCTCACCATCACCGATGCCGTTATCTTTCCGTCCTTGGCCATTTGGGCGTCGGACAGACTGACATCGCTGTAGCCGAACTTCGTGTAGCTAAGACCGTAGCCGAAGGGGAAGAGCGGACCGTTGGTCTCGTCGATGTAGTTGCTGGCATACTTGTGGAAGACCTTCTCACCGTCGGCAACAGGACGGCTACTGCTGATGTGGTTGTAGTAGACGGGAATCTGTCCCATGCTGCGCGGGAAGGTGTTGACAAGTTTGCCCGACGGCGACTTGTCGCCAAAGAGCACGTCGCAGAGCGCATCGCCCGTCTCACTGCCCGCAAACCACACGTTCATCAAGGCGTTGACATGGTCGTTCTCCCAAGAGAGAATGGTGGGGCGGCCAGAGAAGTTGAGGAGCACGACGGGCTTGCCGGTGGCCACAAGGGCCTTAAGGAGTTGCATCTGCACATCGGGAAGGTTGAGGTCGGTGCGCGTGGAACTCTCGCCCGTCATCTCGGCCATTTCACCGAGGCAAGCCACGATGACGTCGGCCTTGCCGGCAGCCTCCATGGCCTCGTTGATGAGGGCCTTGTCGTCGCCACGCTGGATGGGACGCCCGAACTCCACGGCATGCTGTCTGACGGAGTCAGCGTAGATGTTGCACCCCTGGGCATAGACAACGTTGGCCGCAGCACCGAGATAGCGCTGCATGCACTCCTTCACCGTGAAGTATTTCGACGGATCGTCGCCCGTAGACCATGCTCCGGGCAGGTTGTTGCGCGTGTCGGCCAGCGGACCGATGAGGGCTATCGTGCCCTGCTTCTTCAGCGGCAGCACACCGTCGTTCTTCAACAGCACGAAAGTTTCTGCGGCAATGTCGCGGGCCAGTTGCCGATGGGCAGGTGTGTAGATGTCCTTCTTGGCACGCTGAGCATTGCAGTAGCGGTAGGGGTCGGCAAAGAGTCCGAGCTTATATTTGGCCTCGAGCACGCGCCTGACGGCGTTGTCTATTTCGGCCATACTGATAGAGCCTTCGTCTACGGCCTCCTTGAGATATTTCGAGAAAGCGTTGGAGCACATATCCATGTCGGTGCCTGCCCGCATAGCCTGCAAGGCCGATGCCTTCAGGTCGCCATAGCCCAGCGTCACCATCTCACCGATAGAACCATAGTCGGTGACCACGAAGCCACCAAAATTCCACTGCCGGCGCAGTACGTTGTCGAGCAACCAACTGTTGGCCGTTGCGGGGACGCCGTCGACGAAGTTGAACGACGACATCACGCTGCCCACGCCGGCCTCAACGGCAGCCTTATAGGGCGAAAGATACTGGTTGTACATCCGCAGACGGCTCATATCCACCGTGCTGTAGTCCTTACCGGCCTCCGTGGCTCCGTAGAGGGCATAGTGCTTCAGGCAGGCCAGCACCTGCGGCTCCTTCTTTCCGCCCTCGGGCGTGAGGTCGCCCTGATAGCCTCGCACAGCCGCAGCTCCCATCATCGACGACAGATAGGGGTCCTCGCCGTAGCCTTCAACTACTCGGCCCCATCGGGGATCGTGAGCGATGTCGACCATCGGACTGTAGACCCAGTTGAATCCGGCTGCCGAAGCCTCAACGGCTGCCATGCGGGCTCCGGCCTCTATAGCCGCGGGGTCCCACGAGCAGGCCTGCGCAAGGGGCACGGGGAGCACGGTCTCATAGCCGTGGATGACATCAAGACCTATAAGCAAGGGAATGCCCAGGCGGCTGCGCTTCACAGCCACCTCCTGCAGGGCCCGTATCTTGTCCAGACCCTTGATGTTCAGTACTGCTCCAAGCTGACCCTTCTCGATGAGGGCGGCAACGGGCGAGTTCATCACTGCGCCGGTGGTGACATCGCCGCCGGGCAGCAGATTGAGCTGGCCAATCTTCTCCTCAAGAGTCATGCGGCTCATGAGCTTCGAGACGAACTGGTCCATGTTGTCAGCGGCACAGGATGCCGCTGACAACAGACACAGAATGAATAAGGAAAATCGATGTTTCATCTGAGCAGATTGATTTTATTTGAGAACGAAAGTCTTGCTCAGCGTAATCTTGTCGGAGGCATTACCCACCAGCGCCGTGAACGTGCCGGGCTCTGCTGTCCAACCATGCTGTGCCTCGCTGTAGAAGCTCAGGGCATCGCGACCGATAGTGATGCGGACGTCCTTGCTCTCGCCGGGCTGGAGGAACACTTTAGAGAAGCCTTTCAGCTCCTTCTCGGGACGGTCTACGCTGCACTGATTGTCGTGGATATAGAGTTGCACGGTCTCGGCTCCGGCGCGACGGCCCGTATTCTTCACGTTGACCGTGACGGTGAGAGAGTCGTTGACGGTCATCGTCGGGGCTGACAGACGCAGGTTGGAGAGCTGGAAGGTGGTGTAGCTCAGTCCGTGGCCGAAGGCGAAGAGCGGGTGAGTGTGGTGGGCGTCGGCCCAGCGATAACCCACGTAGATGCCTTCCTTGTATTCCTCATCGATAATTTTATGGTCAGGGCGCCACGTGCCGGGATAGGCATTGAGCGCATGAGCACCGACGTCTTTGAGACTTGCGGGCCATGTGAAGGGCAGCTTGCCTGAAGGGCAGACATCGCCCGAGAGAACGTCGGCCAAAGCCTCACCGCTCTCGCTGCCGATGAACCAGCCCTGCACGATGGCGCCTACCTTGTCTTTCCAAGGCATGGCGACGGGATTGCCCGAGATGTTGACGAAGACCACGCGGCGGTTTACCTTGGCCAAAGCCTCAACGAGGTTGTCCTGTCCGTAAGGCAGACCGTAGTCCTTGCGGTCGTGACCCTCGCAGTCCTGATAGTCGCTCTTGTTGAGTCCGCCGAAGATGATGACATAGTCGGCCTTGCGGGCCTTCTCCACGGCATCGGCGATGAGCTGGCTGGCCGAGCGCTTCTCGGTCAGGTCCTGTCCGGTCGTCACGCCGTTGTAGTTGCCGGTGGTGTCGCCTACGTAGCCACGCTCATATTCCACCGTGGCCACATCCTTCAGCCGCTGCTGCAAGCCCTTGAGGGGTGAGATTTCCTTCTGGGCTTTGAGCGAAGACGAGCCGCCACCGACGGTCATCATCTTGATGGCGTTCTCGCCAACGACGAGCACGGTGGGCTTGCGCGTGAGGTCGAGGGGCAGCACGCCACCCTTGTTCTGCAAGAGCACGATGCCCTCGTCGGCCACGCGGCGCGCTGTCTTATAATGGTCTTCAGAACAGAGCGTTCCATGTCCGCGACGGGCCATCGTCGTGCGGAAGAAGAGGCGCAGCACGCGGCGCACCTTGTCGTCGAGCGTCTTCATGCTGTACTTGCCTTCCTGCAGTCCCTTCAGATAGGGATTGGCCATGAAATAGTTGTCGTAGGCATTGCTGGCGCCGAGGTGCAGACCGTCGGTCCAGGTGCCGAACTCCAGGTCGAGTCCGTTGTTCACGGCCTGGTCGGTGTTGTGGCAGCCGCCCCAGTCGGAGACCACCACGCCGTCGAAGCCCCACTGACCTTTGAGCAGGTCTTTGAGCAGATACTGGTTGTGGCAGTTGTGCTCGTCGCGATAGAGGTTGTAGGCGCCCATCAGTCCCCAGGCACCGCCCTTGGTGACGGCAGCATGGAAGCCGGGCAGATAAATCTCGTGGAGGGCACGGTCGCTGATGACGACGTTGACCTGATGGCGGTATTCCTCATCGTTGTTGAGCGCGAAATGCTTCACGCAGGCAGCGACGCCATTGCTCTGCAGTCCCTTGACGTAGGGCACCACCATGGTAGAGGTGAGCCAGGGATCCTCGCCCATATACTCGAAGTTGCGGCCGCCGAGCGGGGTGCGCAGAATGTTGACGCCGGGACCGAGAATCATGTCCTTGCCGCGATAGAGCGCTTCCTCACCGAGGCTGCGGCCATACTGCCATGCCATGGCGGGATTCCAGGTGGCGGCGAGACAAGTCAGCGCGGGGAAGGCCACGCACGAGTCGTTGGTCTGACCGGCCTGCTCCCACTCGTCCCACAGCACGTCGGGGCGCACTCCGTGAGGGCCATCGTCGGTCCAGAAGTCGGGAAATCCCAGACGGGGAATGCCGCCCGAGGAGAACTTGCTCTGGGCATGGAGGATGTGAATCTTCTCTTGCAGCGTCATACGGCTCATCGCGTCGTCGATGCGGCGCTCGATGGGCTGGCTGTCGTCGAGATAAACGGGCTGCTGGGCCGAGGCCATCAGCGGAGCAACCAGCATGGCGAATGCTATAACGTATTTCTTCATGTTTTTATGTTTTTGGTGATTATACTGAACTGGACGGAGTCAATTAGCAAGTGCAAATTTACGAAGTCTTTCTGTAAACGGCTTCATCTGGAGTGAGAAAATTTAATTTTTCCCTTGGTCTTGCGTTAATTTTTCTTTGTATCATCTTTATTCTCTGTTGACTTACGTCTTTGAAGTCAGTACCTTTTGGGATGTATTGCCGTATGAGTCCATTGGTGTTTTCTATTCCACCTTTCTGCCAGGGTGTTACCGACTACTCATGATCCGTGACAACTGTCACGTTGGTGCGTGACGACCATCACGTTGTTTCGTGACGAACGTCACGAAAGATGAAAGGATGAAGACGCTCCTACAATGCCGCATGGTAGGAGGGTCGTCATTCCAGACGACCAAGATTGAAGAGGGAACCGAATGGTAGGAGGGTCGTCATTCCCGACGACCAAGAAAGAAAAAGGAGACCCACCCCCAACCCCTCCCTACGAAGTGAGGGGAGAAGCGGACGATTATACAACATTTCATACCACCCCAACCACTCCGCCACACCACAGAAACGCAATTTATTGAAATAAAATGAACGAAACAATTTGCTTTCTAGTAAGTTTTGTTTATATTTGCGAGAAAATAAAATAAAAAAAATGAAGAAGCCCCTGCTCATAGCTTTTCTTTTACTGATAGGTTTGTCTTGCCTGCAAGCCCAGGAAGCGACGACAGCTACTCTTGTTACCTCTTCTGACCAACTTTTGACCGACAACACCTACCTCATCACGGCGATGAAGAACAAGAAATATTATTGCGACTTCCACTTCGTGCGCACTGAGGACGCAGAGAAGCTATATGACATGCAGACCGCACATTACTACAACTATCCGGTGAACGCAGCCGCCAACAGCGACCTGCTGACCTTGAAGAATATCGATGGCAGATGGTATCTCTACAGCACTCAACACGACGGCTACCTCAGCCCCGACACCGTGACCCATCAAAACATTGCCCTCATGAGCAATACGCCCGGCTCGAGCAACGCCATCACTTTTGAGGACGGTTCCGATGGCCTCATCCTGCACTTCGGCAACGGCACTTATCTTTGGCTGAACGACAATGTGAACAGGTACATCTTCGGCAAGACCAACAACAACCGCGTCCCCACAAAACTGTTTCTTATAGAGAAAGAACACTCTCTGACCCTTGATGACGCTGGCCTCGACGGTCCTATAGACGAGACGACAAATGTAAAATGGATTCACTCGTTCAAAGACGGTTACTACAACACCCTTTGTGTTCCCTTCGACATCGCCGACTATCATGCCGCATTCGGCGCCAGCACAAAGGCCTATAAACTGAACACTGTTGAAGGCAACACGCTTTCTTTCTCACTGGTATCCGACGCGGAACCCTTGTCCGCCAACACGCCCTATCTCATTAAGGGCCCATTCAATGGAAAAGATACCATCTCCTTCACAGGCATACGGGTCCATACTGACTCACTACAGACCCCCTACTTCGGCAACGACACCGTCCGCCTACAGGGATGCTACACACCCGTAGACCACAGTCTCAAATCCAATGAGTTCATACTATATAAAGACCAATTCATTAGTTGTTCCAACCAAAGGAATCTAAAGGTATTGCCTTTCCATTGGTATGTCGAAATGAAGACCGCCGACCCCAGCAAGGCCCCTCGGCTGAACGTAAAGTTTAATCCTGCCCCAGCCCCCTACGCCCGTGAAGTAAAGAAGAATTTCTCCTCTCCCCAATAACTTGCAAGTAGGAGGTCCGTCATTCCTGACGGACAAGATTTACGTACGCCCGAACTCAACCCTCGGACCTTCCCCCCGCGATCGAACTCCATTCGTTGTAGGAGGTCCGTCATTCCTGACGGACAAGGTTTACGTACGAGTGCACCTGCCCCGATCAGGCTACAGCACAAGCGAACTTCGGCCTTGGTCGTCAGGAATGACGACCCTCCTATATGTCCTTGTGCTTTGCTTTCCCCTCCCTTTGTAGGGAGGGGCTAGGGGTGGGTCTTCTAACTTTTCTCCTCCCTTTGTCACTTTTTGGCACATCCACATACTACCTTTGCCGCAAAGAATGAGCAAGAACAAGTAACTCATGAAACGAAATATTACAGCAGAAGCAGTAAAAAACTTATTCAAAAAGTTGCAAACTACAATTATTCTTCGTAAGTTTGCGACATCTTTTGAGGAAGTGATAATCATCACGCTGCCGTTTGATTCACGTAAATCTCGCAAGTTGAAACGAATCAGTCAATGGTCAGTGACTGATGCCCATACCGCATACGGCGTGGGCTGCTCCTGCTGTTTTGTTGATTCGGGTTGTGCGAGAACCTACGTGAGCAAGCAACGGAGAGTGTGCTCACGCTTTTCCTTCTCCATTCGACAATCTAAAACTCTAAGATATGAACCAATCAGAAAACCAGGCCAGGTCACCGGTATAAAAAATATAGAGGAGTCCACAAAAAAAGTTCGCGATTTTGTTGGAGCATTGGCAAACATTCTTTATTTTTGCCTTTGGATACAATGAAATAATAACTCGCCTTCTTCCAATTTTCTAAACATCCTTTGTATTTTAGCGGGAGGAACTTTCGCTAAAATACAAAAGATGTTCTGTAAAATAATTTCATAATTTTTCTTTTCACAGAAATTGGGTAAACTCATTAACGAACTATTCTTTGACTCTCCAAACTCAACACAAGTCTTACCGGCAAGAAAACAAAGAATTTCTTAATATTATTGCCGCAGTCGGCAAATAATGTGTATATTTGCAGGGGATTGGCAGAATAATATTGCCGATACCGGAAAATATATTGATAAAGAAGAATCTGAAGATGATATCTGTATCACAATTCGCTGAACGATTTGGGCTGTCGGAAAGGACCGTCAGGAACTATTGCAAGGAAGGGAAACTGCACGGCGCCGTACTCGTGGGGAAGGTGTGGAGCATTCCTGACGACGCCATGCCTCCAAGGAAGGGGAAGGCTAAGCAGACATCTCCTCTGCTGAAGGCTCTGCGCGAAGAAAAGAAGGCACGGCTCAAGGGAGGTATCTATCACCGAACGCAGATCGACATGACCTACAACTCGAATCATATCGAGGGCAGCAAGCTTACGCATGAGATGACCCGAATGATCTTCGAGACCCACACGCTTGGCGTGGAGGCTGGTCAGACCATCAACGTGGACGACATTCTAGAAACCGTCAACCACTTCCGCTGCATGGATTATATCATTGACCACGCGGAAGAAAGACTCAGCGGGCCGATGATCAAGTTGCTTCACCGTATGCTGAAGACGGGCACTTCGGATGCACAGAAAGAATGGTTTCGCGTGGGCGAATACAAGCTTCTCGCCAATGAAGTGGGCGATATCAGTACGTCTGATCCGAAAGACGTCGGCAAAGACATGCAAGAGTTGCTTCACGACTATTGGAATATCAAGGAGGTGACCGTGGAGGACATCATTGCCTTTCATCATCGCTTCGAATGCATCCATCCCTTTCAGGACGGCAACGGGCGTGTGGGACGGCTTATCATGTTCAAGGAATGCCTGGGGCATGGTATCGTGCCATTCATCATCACCGACGACCTGCGCCTGTTCTATTACCGCGGCCTGCGGGAATGGAACCACATCAAAGGCTATCTTCTCGACACTTGCCTCACGGCCCAAGACTATTACAAGGATATGATGGATTACTTCAAAATAAAATACTGATTTCCGTCGCCTCTGTCATCATTTGGCATACTCATTTCTTATCTTTGCAACTGAAAAGCAATAAGCACTAAAGCGTATGATTAGAGGAAAGAGAAGGTTTGTCTGCGATGACTGCGGACACAAATTCAAGGGACTGGACATCGAACTGTTGGCAACGGTTTATTCGCAGCCGCTGAGATGCCCAAACTGCGGCAGTTACCATACCTGCCCGGATTCCTTCTTGGGAACCAACAAAATCCTCTACAGAAAAATCTGGAAGATGATGGACCGAGATAGAATGGAGGAAGAAGCCAGTAAGGAATGAACAAGCTATAAACACGAAACAGGTTAAAAACTGAAGATATGACGGGACAAGTGAAAAAGTCCGTGGATAATTTTATAGGAAAATACTTCATTTCCAGCTCAAGGCTATCGCCTGCAGTCGGCGGGTGGAGGAACTGGTTGG
>ONYS01000165.1 GCA_900322095.1 uncultured Prevotella sp. | reverse complement strand
AACCAGTTCCTCCACCCGCCGACTGCAGGCGATAGCCTTGAGCTGGAAATGAAGTATTTTCCTATAAAATTATCCACGGACTTTTTCACTTGTCCCGGTATAATCCTTGGAAACTGGCACTCAACTTTTAGATTGAAAGGGGTGCTGACTTTTTCAAGTTGACTCATGTTTTTTGTCTAGAATTAGAGAATTTGAGAATTATTCTATTATGGAGCAAGAAAGAAATTTGAGAATTAGAGAATTGTTCTATCATCACGCAAGAATTCCTACTCCGAATGGTAGGCGTCAATCGTTATTCACTGTCCGATGCTTCTCCCCTCCCTCTGTAGGGAGGGGTTGGGGGTGGGTCTAAGGGGTTGGGGGTGGGTCTTATTGTTCTTGCCGGACGTCTTGAGAGTTTGGGATGGTTTTTTAGGAATTTTTGAACAACCAATTGTTTTATTTGCTATCTTTGCAGTTCGAAAGCTAGCTCGAGATTATTTAGTGCATTGAAATCTATGTGACTTATGAAGACGATAAAAATTCTTACTTTTATTGGCTTGCTGTCAGTGCTCGCCGCATGTGGCAACAGGCCGTCATCTGATGGTCAGAAAGCCGTCAGGGTGAAAGTGGAGCAAGTGGGCGCCGTCCAGATGAACGGTGAACGCGGCTATAGCGGCACCGTGACCGAGGAGAATGGCGTCAGCCTCAGTTTCTCCACCGCTGGTACCGTAAAGCAGATCAGTGTTGCTGAGGGACAGATGGTCAGCGCCGGGCAGGTCATCGCCGTGCTCGACGGTGCCAACCAGAACAGCACGCTGGCCTCGTCGCACGCCGTGACTATGCAGGCCCAGCAAGCCCTGCGTCAGGCCCAGGACACCTACAACCGTTCGAAAGGCCTCCACGAGAGCGGCGTCATCAGTGAGGCCAAGTGGGTGCAGGCCCAGACCGCCCTGGCTGAGGCCAAGGAGGCCCTGCGATCGGCTGCGGCCCTGGAGCGCATCTCGCGGAAGAATATGGGCGACACCCGACTCACCGCTCCCTACGCAGGCTACATCTCCCGCAAGGCAGTCGAGGTGGGACAGAATGTGGCGCCCGGCGAGATGATTGCCGAACTGATGCACATCGACCGTGTGAAGGTGAAGATCAGCGTGCCGGAGAACGAGATCGACAAGATACAGAAGGGCGAGGTGATGATGGTGCGCTGCGATGCCGTGGGCGGCCAGCCCTTCTATGGCCGTGTGGTCGAGAAGGGTGTCGACGCCGACCCGCTCAGCCGCACCTACGACGTGAAGATCATGCTCGACAACCCGCAGCACCGACTGCTGCCCGGAATGATCTGCAATGTCTACAGCAGTTTCCGCCGCGGTCAGACCAGCGTCTTCGTTCCGGCCAATGTGGTGCAGCTCAGCGAGGACAACCGCTTCTTCGTATGGGTGGTGAGCAACGGCAAGGCCTCGAAGCGATTCATCCACTTCGTAGCCGACACCTCTCAGGGCGTGCGCGTCGATGGCGGACTGCAGCCGGGCGACCAGCTCATCGTCGAGGGACAGCAGAAAGTGAGTGAGGGTACATTGTGCGAAATCATCAAGTAAGCTATGGCAAGAAAGAAGAGAAGACCCTTTCAGGAGATATGCCTCTACTATCGGCAAATCGTCATTCTGCTGGTTTGCTGTCTTGTAGTGCTTGGCATCTTCGGCCTGAAGATGATCAATAAGAATGAGTTTCCCGACTACACGGTGCGCGAAGGCATCGTGGCCGCCGTTTTTCCCGGTGCCACTTCGGAGGAGGTGGAGCAGGAGGTGACCAAGCCGCTGGAGAACTACATCTTTACTTATAAAGAGGTATTGAAGGAGAAGACCTATTCCTACTCGCGCGACGGCATGAGCATCATCGTCGTCGAGCTGAACGAGAACCTCGAGGATAAGGACGAGTTCTGGTCAAAGTTCAAGCATGGCATCGAGACCTTCAAGTCGAGTCTGCCTCGCGGCGTACTGGCCGTGCGCGTGCAGGACGACTTCGGCGACGTGTCGTCTGAGCTGATTTCGCTGGAGAGCAAGGACAAGACCTATCGCGAGCTCAACGAGTATATGAAGGTCATCAAGGACTCGCTGCGCATGGTGCCCTCGGTGGGCAAGATGAGCGTCACCGGTATGCAGATGCCGCAGATTGCCATCTATCTCGACACCGACAAGCTCTCGCACTACGGCATCAGCTATCTCGCCATAGCCCAGGAGCTGGCCGGAAAAGGCTTCACCAGCACCGGCGGCAGCCTGCAGGACAAGAAATACAAGAGTCCCATCTACGTCGATGAGAGTCTCAACAAGATTTATGATGTTGAGAACGCCGTGATCTACAGCGACCTGCGCGGCAACATCGTCCGTCTGAAAGACGTGGCCGAAGTCAAATATGAGTATCCCACGCTCGACGAGTATATCACCGTCAACGGCACCAAGGCACTGCTGCTCTCGGTGAGCAACAAACAGGGCATGGACGTCTCGCGCATGGGTACGGCCATCAACGAGAAGCTCGACCACATCAAGTCCGAACTGCCTGCCGACGTGAAAATCAACAAGATTACCGACCAGAAGCAGGTTGTCGACGACTCCATCTACGACTTCCTGCGCGAGCTGCTCATCGCCATCGTCACCGTGCTGCTCGTCGTGGTGCTCATCATGCCACGCCAGGTGGCTGCCGTGGCCGCCGCGACGATGCCCGTGACCATCTTCATCTCGCTCGGACTGTTCTACATCTTCGACCTCGAGCTCAACACCGTCACGCTGGCGGCACTCATCATGACGCTCGGAATGATTGTCGACGACTCAATCGTCATCATCGACGGCTATGTCAACAATCTGGCGCTGGGCATCACCCGCTGGCGCAGTGCCGTGCTGGCCACAAAGCATTTCCTGAAGAGCATCTTCTCGGCCACGCTCTGCATCTCCATCACGTTCTTCCCCTTCCTCGTGACGATGACAGGCGTGATGCACGACTTCCTGAAGATGTTTCCCTGGGCCATCACCATCGTGCTCTTCGTCAGCATGATCATCGCCCAGACCCTGCTGCCCATCCTCATGTACTTCTGCATCCGTAAGCCCATCGAGACCGGAGTGAGAAAGGACGGGAAGAAGGCCTTCAATCTGCTCGACATCATGCAGCGATTCTACAACAAGGCCATCGAGCAGTGCTTTGCCCACTGGAAACTGACGCTGGGCGCTGCCGTCGTGACGATTGCCGTCGGTGGCGTGGCCTTCATCCAACTGCCTCAGAAGCTGATGCCTATCGCCCAGCGTGACCAGTTTGCCGTGGAGATCTTCATGCCCACGGGAAGCACCGTTGAGCACACCACATGGCTGGCCGACTCGCTGGAGCACATGATCCGGCGCATGCCCGGTGTGGTCTCCGTGGCCAACTTCCACGGCATGTCGTCGCCCCGCTTCCAGACCACCTACGCCCCGCAGATTCCCGGCGACAACTTTGCCCAATTCATCGTCAACACCAAGAGCATCGACGAGACCGAGCGCCTCGTGAGCGAGTGCAAGCGACGCTTCACCAATTATTTTCCCGAGGGCATCGTCAAGATCAAGCATCTCTCCTACAGTAAGGAGGAGAATCCCATTGAGGTGCGCCTGACGGGCAACGACCTCTCGACGCTCACTCTGGCAGCCGACAGCGTGACGTCGCGCCTGCGCCGCATCAACGGTCTGGAACTGGTCAGAACCGACTGGCGTGAGCCCTTGGCCACAACCCGCGTCACACTCAACGACGAGGCGGCAAGCCGACTCGGACTGACCAATGGCGCCGTGCAGATGACGCTGGCCATGCGCTATACCAGCGGTCTGCCGGTGAGCCAGATGTGGGACGGCGACTACGGACCTAAGACGGTGCTGAAGACCCGCCGCAGCGACAGCGCATCGGTCGACAACCTTCTCGACGAGCAGATTCCCGTGGTGGGCGGACTGAAGAGCGTGCCGCTGAGAGAGGTGGCCACGGTGGAGAAAAAGATGGAATACGGTCAGATTGTCCACCGCAACGGACTGCGCACCATCTCCGTGATTGCCGAGACCGACCAGGATGTCAACGTGGAGCGCATGACGGGCCGAATCATGAAGATCGTGGCCGGCATGCAGTTGCCCCAAGACGTGCACGTGTCTTACGGCGGACAGTATGAGACCGACCAGGAGCAGATACCCAATATCATCCATGCCCTCATCATCAGCATCGCCATCATCTTCTTTGTGCTGCTGTGGCACTTCCGCAGTGTGTCGGAGTCGTTCATCATGCTGGCCTCGCTGTCGCTGTGCGTGTTTGGCGCGGCAGCCGGCATTCTGATGTCGGGCATCGACCTGAGCCTGACGTGCGTGCTGGGCTTCGTGTCGCTGATGGGTGTGCTGGTGCGCAATGGCATCATCCTCTTCGACTATGCCAAGGAACTCTACACCGAGAAGCACATGTCGATGCGCGATTCCATCCTCGAGGCCTCGAAAGAGCGCATGCGCCCCATCTTCCTCACGTCGGCCTGCGCCTCCACGGGCGTCATCCCGATGCTCTTATGGGGCACAGAACGAAGCGTATAAGTGTGGGTGAGAGGGAAAGTTGGAGAATGGTTTGAGAGACAAAGAGTTAGGGAGATTGATGGAGATGAGGCCGAAAAAACGAAACGTTTACATTGGTTTAATTTCGGTTTACATGGTGGAGGCGATGAGGCTTCGATGAGGAGCGGTTGGTTTACATGAGGTTTACGAGTGGTTTAACGTGAGATGGGCGGTCGGATCTGGCTCGGCTGAGGGCGGTTTGACGGCGACGATTTTGGCGGCTGCGTGGCCGCCTTTTTTTGTGTCTTTTGGGGCGTGTGGTTGGGGCTGTGTGCCGCTATGATGAAGGGAGGGGAAAGTGATGGGGATTAAAATGGCGTTGAAAAGGGGTTGGAAGAGCGTTGGAAGAAGACAGAAAAGGGAGGCATTGGCTGAGGCTGGTGCCTCCTTTTTCGTGGTTTGCAGGATGGGCGGAAAAAGGCGGTTTTTGTTGTGATTTCAGATTTGGGAATTCATTTGGATATTCAGTTTGGGAATTCACCTTTGGAAGTTTGGGAATTCAAAAAGTGGAAATGAGGGGGTGGATGGAGAGGGGGTAAAAGTACGCATTTTTTTGGTTCGACCCCCAATTTTGGGCGATAGCCCCCCCCTCAACGACACCCACCTTTTTGAAATACACATTATTATATATATCGTAAAGGCCTGTAAACAGGGGGATTACGGGTGTTTTAGGGGGTGGATAGGGAGGGGAACACCCCGGGAAGGGGGTGCAAGAGGGGTACAGGAGGGGTCGCGAGTGGGAAGAAGGAGGTGCGAGGGGCCGCTGCACAGCAGCTGCGTACAGAAAGGGGGCTGCTGAGGCCAGCAGGGGGCTAAACCAGGCGGACGAGGCCAACGATGGTGCTGAGGGAGCGGATGTCGTCCTTGGGGAGGGAGAATGGTTTGTAACGCTTGTTTTCGGAGACGCAGAGGATGCAGTCGTCGTTTTTCTCGCACTCCTCGACATACTTGACGAGAACACCCTGACTTGTGTCGAGGACATAGACCCCACCCCACTGGAAGAAATGTATCTCGGCAATTTTCCGGCATGCGATGATGTCTCCATTGCAGTAGAGAGGTGTCATGGAGTCGCCGGAGACCCGAATGAGGAAGTCGGCACCCTTTGCTTCGAACTCAGGGATGGAGTAGTGCTGACAGTCATCGAAGCTCACCCCGTCGTTGTCGATAGCCGGGAAGCCCGCGATGGCCTCCATGGGGATGAGCGGTATACCTTTGTGCTTTGAATTTGTTTTTTTCGCTTCGGGCAAGGGCTGATCTTCTGATTTCAACATTGGGCCTTTGCCAGTAAGTAACCATTCTGGCGAGTATATGGGATAATTTTCAACCAATGTCTGTATCCATTTGGATTGGATGTCCGTTCCGTTTGCAATAGCTCGAGAAAGTACGCCTTTACTCGCTCCTAAAGAGCGTTCCATTGCCCCTATTGTTATTCCTTCATTTGAGGCTATTTCTTGTATTCTTGATAAAATTGTTCTCATAAGTTGAAAATAATCCCTTAAAAATTTTGTAGGTTGAAAATTATCACCTATCTTTGCAGCGTGTTCCGAATGGAATGTGCGCCCAAAGATACTAAAAAGGGCGGAGAGTAAAGAAGAATTAAGGTTAAATGTTAATAAGTGAAGAATATGAAGAAGAAAGGCAACAAGAAATCTGCCGCCATTCTGACAATGGCGGAGAAGGAGAAGCTTCAGCGAGTTCTGGATGCTTACTGTGAGAAGCTGCAAGCCGACTACCAGTCAGCGACCACACGACTGGGCCGGCACTATTATGCCGAGGTTCAGAAGGAATCCTCTATGGGAATTTTATCTCGATATTATCCCTACGGCACCTCTCCTCAAACTCGGCTTTTTCTTGAAGAAACTTATCGGCTAACTCAGTCTCATGCCT
>ONYS01000048.1 GCA_900322095.1 uncultured Prevotella sp. | reverse complement strand
GCCCACAGGCTCGTTGTTGTTGAGGGCCTGCTTTTGGAAATACTGGTCAAACGAACTGGTCGGATCGAATTCGCCCATGTGGTGGGTGAGGTAGAGCAGAACGGTGAAATTGGTGCTGAGCGCAGCCGGCTTCATGCTGCCCATCTGCTGCATCACGGCGGGGTTGTTGAAGTCGGTTTGCATGGTCTGCTTCATGAAAGCATTGACGCGCTTCAACTGCTCTGCCGACAGCACCTGATTGATTTTCTGTCCTTCGCCAAGCATCATGTATTTCATGATTTCTTGTTGCGCGGCTTGCATTGAGTTGGGATCCATTTTCAGTTCGCCATATACTTGCTCAGTTGAGTCGAGTGCCATTTTCGCACCGGGAATCTGATTGACAAAAGCCACATTGGCCAAATGGTGGGTGCCGATGATATAGGAGGGCTTTGTCAGGCCGTTACCCGAAATCTTATAAAGCAACTGGGCTTGTGATGCGGAAAAGAATCCGCAGCAAAGCAGGAGGGTGAGGATGATTTTCTTCATTGTTCTTATTGTTTGTTTATTTTGATTCGAAGGCGTGTGATTTATCATTTACAATTGCTTGCTTGCTGCAAAGTTAAGCCTTTCCTGTTGGATGTCAAAGAAAAATGCTGGTTTTTTATTGTGAGGCAGGAGTTTTCTGGAGTTTCAGAGTTTTCTGGAGTTTCAGAGTTTTCGGACTGGTCGGACTTTTCCGACTTTTCGGACTAGTCTGACTGGTCAGATTAGTCCGACCGGTCCGACTGGTCCGATTAGTCTGATTAGTCCGACCAGTCAGAACCTTCACCTCAGCGCGAGGTTATAATTATAGTAGTTGGTGTTGGCGGTGATGTCCTTCACCACTTTGATAAACGGCGGAAAACGCACCTGTTCCGTGTCCTCGACGCCTTTGGTCTCGAGAATCACCAGGTTGTTGATGGGCTCCTGAAACGAGTCTACTTCGAAGTATTGGCCTTTCCAGATGAAGCTCATGCGGTGCTTGCGTATCGTGTGGCGGTAGGGGTCGGCCTGCTGCAGGAGCGAATGATAGACGTTCGACGTGATCTGGCGCTCTGTCTCCACTTGCTCGTGTTCGGAGACACGCGTCTTCGTGGTGAGCACGTAGACGCACTTTCCTTCCCACGTGCGCTGGCGCAGTCGCGACTCCGTGTTCGGGTCGGAACTGAGGTAGGTCTGCACGATGTCGCTCTCGATGGCATCGGGTACGGGCCCGGTAATCTCCACCACGTATTTGCGCTCCTCGGTGATGGGCTGTGCCAGACCGAGCACGTTGGATATCTCTTTCAAGACGCGATGAATCTTGGCCTCGAAGTTCTCGTGATTGTTGATGACGCGCAGGTGCGGGTGGCCGGTCCAGGCGGCGATGACTCTCTTGTCGAGTTCGCGCGCCATGCGCAGTCCCTCCTCGTCGGCGGTCTCGCGGCGTTCCTTGTTGTTGGCGGTGGTGTAGAACTGCTCTGCTCCATCGGCAGCCGAGACAAGATGGAGCACGGCATCGTAGCGCTTATCGCGAAGCTCGGGCGTAGTCGTGCCGACATCCTTCGTCAGCCGGTCCCAGAGGGCGGGCTCCATGTAGGCGGAGATGTCCATCGTGCCACGGTCGCAGACGATGATGGCGGGCATTCCGCTCGCCTCGGCCATGCGGGCAAAGTGGTCTTCCAACTCGAGTTGCGTCTGCAGTGTGGCCTTCTCCTCTTCGTAGAAGAAGTCGCGGTTGGGCGTTGTGTAGTCTACGCCTGCCTGCGAGAACATTGTGGGCACCTCGGGAATGGTGAAGACTTTGAATCCGAGGCTGGTGAAGTGCTCGATGGTGCGCACCAGAGCAGTGGTCTTTCCGGCGCAGGGTCCGCCGGTGAGTACTATTTTCTTGATTTGACTCATAACAGAAGAATGAATTTCAGTGAAAACCAAAGTTGAACAGAAAGGATATACAGCGGCCAGACGAACCGCCACTGTATGATGCCGGCCGTGAGGGCGTTGAACACGCCTCCCATGCCGCGCAGCGTGCCGCTCATCGTTCCGTAGGTGACGGCAAAGAGCGTCAGACAAAAGCAGACGATGAAGACGAAGCCTTGGGAGAAGCTGCTGGGAAAGAGGTGTCCGGTCACGCCGAGCAGGATGGCATGGGGAACAGAGGTGAGCAGGAACAGCATGACAGCAGCGGCCACAGCCTCGGCGGCGACCAGGCGGAGGGCGAAGCGCTGACGATAGTCGAGTCGCCTGAGGTTGCGCAGGGCACTGATGATGCGGCTGCGGTCGACAACTCCCCACGTGATGGCGGCAAGGATGAGCCAGACCAGCAGCGGCTGGGCCAGGTTGTCGTCGATGTGGCCGCAGAACCAGCGTATCCCCTCGGCGCTGAGCAGAGAGCGCAGCGACAGCTGGGGCATGGCGGCAGTGATGAGCCACGACCCAATGATTGCCAACGCCTGAGCCACAACCAGCAGCAGCGCGATGGTGCCGAAAATCCTGTTTGTTCTATTACTCATTGTCGCGTTCCTTCTTTCTCAGAGAAGCAGAGGACAGCTTATTCCTCGTCGTGATGCAGATTGTCGACATCGAGGATGTGCAACTCGATGGCGCGCACCACAAGTCGGGTGGCGTTGACGCCCACTCCGCCGTTGCCGTCGGGGAAGAGCTTTTGCACGAGTTCGTTCTGCCTCTTCTCCAGACTCTTCACGCCAAAGGGCATGCCGCGCAGATTCGTGATTTGCTCCTTGGTGTAGCCGAGGGCAAGGTGGCGCAGGAAGCGTTCATCGTATTCGTCGATCTCATAGTTGACAAGGGCTTCCTGGCGCAACAGTGAGGCGTTGACGCTCTGCTTGAAACGCTCCACAATGCGCTTGAGAATGGGCTGGTTGAACACCATGCGCTTGCCCTCGACGACGCTGAGCACATCGCTGCGCGTGAGCATCTCGCCCGTCTTGAGGATGATGCCGTCGCAACCGGCGTCGAGCACGTCGACCCACAGCTTCTCGTTGAGAATCTCACCGGTAAAGATGAGCACCTTCACTTGCGGAAACTGCTGTTTGGTCTGCCGGCAAATCTCTACGCCGACGGTGGTGGAGCCGCCCAGTCCGAGGTCGAGCAGCACCAGTTCGGGCAGTTGCTGCTTGATGAGCCGCCAATAGGCGGTGTCGGAATCGGCGGTCCCGATGATTTCGGCTTCGGGAATGTCGCTTTTGATGATGCCTTCGGTGCCTTTCAGTTCGAGAGGCACGTCTTCTACAATGATGACTTTGAACTTATCCATTTATCGTATATTTTCCTGGGTAGTGTAATGAGAATCTTTGTTGTTCCCTCCTCGTTGACGGCCCGTATGCCGCTGGCGCGGAGATTGGTCACCTCGCCCATGTCGCGCACAATCTGCCGGCAGATGAGAAAGTCGAAGCTTGTCGTGCGTGGCGTGAAGAGGTTGTGGGCCTCGTCGTCCGACAGCTTGTCGCTGAGCGGCAAGATGACCTTGGTATAGGCTCCGGTGTTGGTCGCCTGCCGGTGGTCCAGGTCGGCCCCGTGCTTCTTGAGCAGGTCCATCAAGTAGGTGGTCATGTCGGTGTCGGTAGCGTAGGCACTGCCCGCCGCGCGCATGGCCTGGGCCGAGAGCAGCGAGTAGAGCTTACGGTAGTAGATCACCACTTCGCGCATCATGGGCAGATGGTCCTCGTTGCCGTCGATGAGCTGCCGGATGCGTGAGGGATAATACATCGTCTCGTGCTTCAGCGTCGAGAGGCAGTTGTCGAGCACGTTGTTGCTCACGTGCAGCCGGTCGTCTTCCAGGTTCACCCGTCGCAGTTCGTCCTCGGCGAGCTCGAGCGAAGTCTGCTGCACGCGTTTGGCGTCGATGCTCTTCTGCAGGGCGTCCCTCACCTGCGTGACGATGCGGTTGAGGGCATCGAAGCGGTCGCTGTAGAGGCGCGGACCGTGGTTCCAGATGTTGTCGATCTGGCGTATCTTCTCGCCCGCCGTCTCGTCGCTGAGCAGGATGTCGTTGACCTTGTAGACGCGCTCTATGCAGATGTGGTCGTAGAGCTTGTGGCGGTAGTAGAGCATGTAATAGGCGGGGAAGATGCAGAGCAGCAGTACGGCCAGCAATCCGATGGCCACGTTCTTGTTTGTCTCCGTCTTCTGCATCAGCCTGACGTAGTTGTCGAGGGTGTTGTCGGCGGTCGACAGATGGTAGAGCTGTACGTAGATGTCGTTGTTGTACTGATACAGCGTCCAGTCGTGCAAGGCGAGGGCAGCGACGGCACACTCGTTGCGCATGGAGAGGATGACCTTGTAGTCGACCTTTGCCTTATGGGCGAACCACTGCAGTTCGCCGACACGGCCGTTGCCGTTGATGTGCATGCGCCACAGGCTGTCGGGATAGAGGGCGGCGTATTGCTGATTGAGATATTTGCACACGCTGTCGCCCATTGCTATGGTGTGGGTGTAGTTGCCGGCCAAATTGCTCTGATAGCAACTGTCGGCGAAGGCCCGGGCCCGGCTGGCGCTGCTGGTGGTGGGCGTTGAAGCCTGAGCGCCCAGCGAACCGCCTATGAGCATGATGGCGACGATGACGCGCAGGATGCCCTTGGGCAGGCGGAAGCGGAAGGTGCTGCCCTTGCCCAGTTCGCTCTCGGCCGTGATGGCGCAGACATCGAAGATTCTGCTCACCTTGCGGTATTTGTCGATGATGCCCTTGCAGTTCATGAGGCCGAAGCCGTGAGAGCGCTGGGGGATGGCAACGCTAGAATCTCTGGCCTGGCTGTCGATGATGGGCTTGTGATCGAAGATATGGGCGGTCTGCTCCTCGGTCATGCCGCGGCCGTTGTCGCTCACAGCCACCTCCACATAGTCGGCGGCTTCCTTAGCGCTGATCCTCACGTGGCCGCCGCGGGGCGTAAACTTGCGGGCGTTGTCGGCGAGGGTGTTCACCATGAAGAGCGTCAGCGTCTTGTCGGCTTTCACGACAGCAGCGGTCGGCTCCACTTCGAGGCTGAGGCCCTTGAGCTGGAAGCCCATGCGCGACATCGACACGACGTCGAACAACTGCTGCAGCGGGAAACTCTCGATGTGGAGCGAGAGCTCTCCCTGTCTCATCTGTATCCACTGCGTAAGCAGGGCGTTGAGCTGGTTGATTTCGTCGGTCAGTTCGGCCACGTAGTCGTATTGCGCCTTGCGCTGCTCCGCGTTGCCTTTGTTCTCCATCAGTCGGTCCACCTCATTGGAGATGCGGTCGATGAGCGGACGGATGCTGTTGACGAGATGAATCTTTGCCCGTTGCTCCATGTTCCTGCGACGGTCGGCCTGCAGGTGGAGTCGGGCCAGGGCTATCTGCTCGTTCACCTCTTCGTGTTTCTCCTCCTCAAGCTTCAAGGTCTTGCGGTTGCGCTCGTTCCATTGCATGAGCGGCTTCAGCAGGTCGTCGGTCGAGAACCGGCGCTCGCTGCGACGGCGCATGAGACCGAAGGCATAGAGCAGTGTGCTGACGATGACAATCATCAGCACCACAGCCGCGAGCATGATGTTCAGCGTCTGCGAGGTGCGGTCCATCTGTCCGGCGCGGGCCTCGATGAGACGGTCCTGGCGCGTCTGCTCCTGCAAGTCGAGATAGATGTTGCGGTTGTAGTCGCTCTTCTGTTTGTCGTCAATGGCCGAATAGGCGAGCGACAGCTGTTCGCGGATGGAAGCCACGAGGTCGGGCGCCCGCTGTATCACAGGGTTGCTCTCGAGGGCACGGTTGAGATAATAGATGGCGTCGTTGTAATCTTCCAGTTTCCAGTAGCACTGGGCCAGCGTACGGTAGCCGCCCGCTATCTGGTAGACGTCGCCATAGCGCCGGAAAATGTTGAGTGACCGCTGGGCCAGGTTGCCGGCCAGCAGCGAATCGGGCATATTGTCGGAGTTGACAAACTGCAGGGCACTGCGGTTGTCGCGGAAGAGTTGCGGTCCCGTCTTGGGGTCGGTCAGATGCTCGCTGATCGATTGCAGGCTGTTGGCCTCCCAATACGGATAGTTGCCATTGACGGAGATGAAATAGCAGTTCATCAGGAATTCCATTTCGTGCTGGGCAATCTCGCTCTGGTTGCCATCGCGCAGTACGCCACCCGAACCGATATTATAATAGTAGTTGAGCAACTGTGCGGTGTCGGTGTTGATGACGCCCTGGGGGTCAATCTGGTAGAGAGCATCGTAGGACTCGTTTTTCAGTCCCATATAATATAGGTAGGTGGAGAGCACGATGTGGTATTCGCTGAAGGCGTAGATCATGCGCTTCTGCTCGTGGGCGTTGAGTTCGTCCTGTTCTTCCTCGATGCGCTTCAGCCGCCTCTGGGCCCGTTCGCGGAAGTCGTAGAAATCTTTGTTGCGCGACTGCCGCTGACAGAGTCGCATCAGCTGGATGTCGCTCACGAGAAGTTCCACCTCATTGTCGGTGGTCTTCGATACGCGCTGCAGCAGACTGTCGGCATGCTTATAGTCCATGTGGGCAATGTCGACAAAGGCCAGCGTGTTGAGCGCCTCGGCCTCGCCGCTGTCGTATCTGCGCTGGTGGGCGAGCACGAGTGCCTTCCCGGCCAGCGCCTTCGTCTTAGCCAGGTCGCGGTAACGTTCGGCATAGGCCGACGTGTTCAGTTTGTCCACCTCATCATCTTGGGAGGGCGAACAAGCCGAAAGCATCAGCACCGCCAGGGACAGTAAGCCCATCAGGAGCGCCATGTGTTTGCTGCAGAGTATCTTCTTTATGTTCAATTTCGTTTCAGGCCGGTCGCCGCGGTCTTACACTGCGGCCGTTTTATAGCTAGATGCAAAAATACGCTTTTTCCTTGGTTTTTGGAAATAATTGGCGGATTATCTTTTGGGGAGGGGGCTTTTGAGGGGGCTCTAGAGTTGCTATAGGGGCGATAGGGGCTATAGGGGATATAGGGGATATAGGAGCTATGGAGCTGTGCAAACGTTTACATTTAAAATTAGTGGAATTGATTTATATCAAGTGCTATGAATAGACGAAAACCAAGTAATTTTGCATCGGTAGATAAAAGGAAGATTTTCGATAACCAAAAAACGACTTAAAAAAACTTTACGATAATGAAAAAGAATCTCAACGCAATGCTTGCAGCATTGGCATTTGTGCCTTGCACTGCTCTTGCCCAACAAGGTTGGCAGGACAACTATCAGGGCGTGATGCTGCAAGGTTTCTCGTGGGACAGTTATGTCGACACGCAGTGGTCAAACCTCGAGAGTCAGTCGGACGAACTCTCAAAATATTTCTCCCTCATCTGGGTTCCGCAGAGCGGCAACTGCAACTCTTCATGGAACGTGATGGGCTACACACCGGTCTACTACTTCGACCAGAACTCCTCGTTTGGCACCGAGGCTCAGCTCCGTTCCATGATCAGTACGTTCAAGGCCAAGGGCACGGGCATCATCGCTGATGTCGTCGTCAACCACCGCAACAACCTCGGCGTCAACGGTTCGTGGGTGGACTATCCGGTTGAGACCTACAAGGGCAAGACCTACCAGATGACCTCCACCGACATCACCAGCAACGACGACGGCGGTGCCACAAAGACTTGGGCCGACGCCAACGGCTACACGCTGGGCAATACCGACGAGGGCGAGGACTGGAGCGGATGCCGCGACCTCGACCACAAGAGCACGAACGTGCAGACCATCATCAAGGCCTATGAGGACTTCCTGCTCAACGACCTCGGCTACACGGGATTCCGCTACGATATGGTGAAAGGTTTTGCGGCCTCTCACATCAAGGATTACAATACGGCTTGCAAAGTTCCCTTCTCCGTGGGTGAACCTCTTGGGCAGCAACCAGTATCTGGTCAACAACAACTACAACAACGGCAGCTATCGCCGCTATGCCGTCACCTTCGTGGAGAACCACGACATGCAGGACCGCGGCACCACATCCGGCTACAGCCCCGACCCTATCCTCAAGGACACCTTGGCCGCCAACGCCTTCATGATGGCCATGCCGGGCACGCCCTGCGTCTTCCTGCCTCACTGGAAAGCCTACAAGGCCGACATCAAGAGCATGATCAACGCCCGCAAGATTGCAGGCATCAGCAATACGAGTTCCTACATCAACATGCGCAGCAGCGCCAGCCTCTACGCTGTCGCCACTGAGGGCAACAATGCTCATCTGCTGGCCGCAGTCGGCAATGGCGTGAGCGACTACGAGCCCAGCTCTACCTACGTGAAGATTCTCTCGGGCTATCACTACGCCTACTATCTGAACAAAGAGGCTGAGACGGCATGGGTGGCAACTCCCTCCGGCACCTACACCAATGCATTCCAGGTGACACTGCAGGCTGTGTCCAATGATGCCAACGCCAAACTCGTCTATACCACCGACGGTAGCACACCGACGGCAAGCAGCAAGCAGGTGAGCGACGGAACAAAGTTGACTATCAGCTCGAACGAGACCCTCACCGTAGGACTGCTCACCAATGGCACCGTGAAGGGCATCGTCAGTCGCGAATACGTCATCAAGTCCTTTGAGCCACACACGGCAACGGTCTACCTGAAGGATCCCTCCTGGAGCGACGTCTACTTCTACGCATGGGACAACACCAGCAGCCACAGCACACTGCTCGGCTCCTGGCCTGGCACAAAGATGACAGCGACGAAGTCTATCGACGGTTACAACTGGTACTATCATACGTTCGATGTTAACGCAGCTGACTATTCGTTCAACATCATCTTCGACCAGGGCAACGGTAAAGACCAGACGGTCGACATCGGTCCGATCACCGAGGATAAGTACTATGAGATTGCAGCAAAGAGCAATGGCAAGTACACTGTCAACGACCTCACGTCGACCGTGACGGGCATCAGCGATGTCACCTATACGAAGCCCGCAACAGCCACAGGATGGTACACCCTGCAGGGCGTGCGCATCAACAAGCCCGTACAGCATGGCATCTATATCCACAATGGAAGAAAAGTTATAGTTAAATAGTTTTTTTGAGTAGTAATTTTGGTATCGACAGAGGCCGCCCGCGAAGCGTCGCGTGGCGGCCTCGTCAGTTATAGGGGGAAGAAGATTAGACCTACAAAGACCCACCCCCCTTTCCCCCTCCCTACAAAGGGAGGGGGAGAAGTACATCGGTGCCAGATAGCGGACGGCCACAAAGACCGCAACTTGTATGGCTGCGGGCTATCTTTCAAAGGAAAATCATGTAATTGGGCGAATATAATTCAATCTGCATGATGGTTTTTACGTAGATTCATGATGGTTTTTACGTAGAATCGTGATGGCTTCTACGTAGATTCATTATGGTTGGCACGTAGAATCGTGATGGTTCTTACGTAGATTCATTATGGTTGGCACGTGGTAGCATTATGGCTGGTACGTGGTAGCAATGTGGTTGGCACGTGGTAGCATTATGGTTAGCACGTGGTAGCATTATGGTTAGCACGTGGTAGCATTATGGTTGCCACGTGGCAGCCATCGTCTTTGATGGAAAACTTAGACGCCTTGTATATGTTTCTATGCTGTCGCTTCTCTGTCGATGTCTCTGCGTTTATTCCCGAAACTGGAGGAAAATAATAAAGGCTCATCCCGCAGGATGAGCCTTTATCGATGTATGTAAAGCTTAGCTGGTTTAGAATTACCAGGGCTTCTTCAGCTTGTGTTTAGAATTCCACAACCAACGCCTCTCTTGGTGAGAGCTTGAGGTCGTGGCTGAGGTCGACGCTCTTGCCGGTGATAACGTCGCGGGCTGTGGTGTGGGAGCCGATGACCTCAGCGTAGCGGGCTACGGGCATCACAGCCTCACTGCGCTTGCCATTGAGAATCGTCAGCGACGTGTGGCCTCCATATTGGCGGGCAATGACGTAAACACCATTGTAGGGACAGAACTGCGTCTGCTTGCCCTTGCTGATGAGCTCGTTGCCCTGCCGCCAGTGGAGCAGGCTGCTCAGCCAGTTGAACATTCCGTTCTCGGCTTTTGTGCGTCCCTCAGCGGTGAAGCAGTTGTGCTGGTCGCCGGAGAAACCGCCGGGGAAGTCCTTGCGCACGTTGCCGTCGGTCACTTCCTTTGTGCCGTTCATCAGCACTTCTGTGCCATAGTAGAGCTGCGGTATGCGGTTGATGGTGAGCAGCAGGGCGAGCGCCTGCTTCAGGGCCGTGGAGTCCTTCGTGTTGCCGAGGAAGCGGTCGGTGTCGTGGTTCTCGATGAAGGCCAGCACGTGCGACGGGTCGGTGTAGAGATAGTCGTAGCAGAGCGAGTTGTAGATGCGGTTGAAGCCGTTCCACCAGCCGTCGGTCTCCTCGCGCTTGGCCTGATTGAGCTTGTCGAAGAAACTGAAGTCCATGACGGTCTTCAGATAGCTGTTCATCGAAGACAGTTTGGAGTCTTTCTGCCAGGCTGCGGTGTATTGCGGCTCGGTCACCCACGTCTCGCCCACGGTGTTGAAGTTGGGGTATTCCGTGTCGAGCACTTTCATCCACTCGGCCATGGCTTTGCGGTCGGCGTAGGGATAGGTGTCCATGCGGATGCCGTCGATGCCGGCTGTCTCTATCCACCACTCACTGTTCTGAATCAGATAGCGCATGAGGTGCTGGTTGCGCTGGTTGAGGTCGGGCATAGACTTGACAAACCATCCGTCGACAGTCTCCGCCTTGTCTACTTTCGACGCGTAGGGATCGAGTACGGGAGTGAGCTTGTAGGAAGTCTGCAGACCATAGTTGGGATTGTTGAACCAGTCCTTCGATGGCGGGTCGAGATTCCAGGGATGATAGTCGCTGCAGTGGTTGAATATCATGTCCATCACCACCTTCAGTCCGCGCTTGTGGCATTCGTCGATGAGCTGCTTATACTCAGCATTCGTGCCGAAACGCGGGTCTACCTTATAATAATCGGTGGTGGCATAGCCGTGATAAGAACTGTTGACGCCGTTGTCGTTGGGCCAGTTGTTCTCCAGAATGGGCGTGAACCACAAGGCCGTGACGCCAAGCTGGCTGAAGTAGTCGAGATGCTTCTCGATGCCGGCGAGGTCGCCACCGTGGCGCAGGCTGGGCTTGGTGCGGTCGCAGACCTGGTCGCGCATGCCCTTCACCACGTCGTTCTTGGGGTTGCCGTCGGCGAAGCGGTCGGGCATGAGCAGATAGAGGACGTCGGCATTGGAGAAGCCCACGTGCTGCTCACCGCTCATCGAGCGCTGCTTGAGTTCATATTTCACCTTCTTGCTCTTGCCTGCCTGCTTGAAGTTGAGCGTCATCTCGCCGGGCTGTGCGCCTTGGAGATTGAGGTAGACAAAGAGGTAGTTGGGCGAGTCGAGCCTGACAACGCTGTCGACCCGCACACCCGGATAGTCGACCGAAACGTCGGCCGACTTGATGTTGGGACCGTAGACCATGAGCTGGAGCGAGGGATCCTTCATCCCCACAAACCAGTTGGTGGGGTCGATGCGGTCCACCTTTAACTGTGCTTGCGCCATGATAACTTGTGCGAAAACAACAAAAAGAATGAATAACTTTTTCATATCATTGGTTGATTATTTTCTGAGTATCAGTGCCGACTGCGGGTCGACCGTTACACTGCCTCCCTGCAGTGTCTCCTGCGACTGCTCATCGATGCTTCCGTCGCAAGCCACTACCCTGTAGTCGCCCGCGGGGATGGTGACGCTCTTCGACTCCTTGCTGCCGTTGAGCACGACAATGATGTTCTGCCACGGGTCGATGCCCTGCAGGTCGTGGAGCTCGAAGGCCACCACGGAGGTTCTTATAGTAGGCGAACACCTGCGGATAACGTTGCAGGTTGGTCCAGTCGAGCTCGTTGATGCTGTCGGGCGAATTGAAAGAGTTGTGCACGCCTTTCTTGTTGCGCAGCATCTCCTCGCCGCTAAGAATGAAAGGCACGCCTTGAGAGGTGAACACTGCGGTCTGTGCCAGCTGATCGAGCCGTATCAGTTCCTCATCGCCGATACCGGGAATAGAGGCATGCAGGCGGTCAACAAGACACATATCGTCGTGGCAGCTCACGTAGCTGATCATCTGCGTGGGATCGTTGGCCCAGGCCTCTTTGCTGTAGTTCACCTTGCTCATGTCGATTTGCGGATGGTCGATGCAGCCGGCGATACCGAACTTCAGACTCTCTTCCAAGCCAGGGATGCCAGCGAGGAAACCGCCCTTGTGGTCGTCGCTGAAGGGACCGCGAAGGGCATCACGCATGTCGTCGCAGAAGGCGCCGATGCCGTGGAGCTGTTTGGTGTTGGCTTTCACGGCGAGCTTCTCTGTGGGATAGGCGCACTGTCCGGCACTCCATCCCTCGCCATAGATATAAATGCTCGGGTCGATGCCATTGACCATCTCGCGAATCTCGTTCATCGTCTCGATGTCGTGCACTCCCATGAGGTCGAAGCGGAAACCGTCGATGTGATATTCGTCAATCCAGTATTTCACGCTCTGCTTCATGAAGGCACGCATGATGGGCTGGTCGGAGGCCGTCTCGTTGCCGCAGCCGGAGCCGTTGCTGGGTGTGCCGTCGGCATTGAAGCGATAGTAGGCATTGGGCCAAGTGAGCTGGAAGTTGCTGTTGTTGAGGTCGAAGGTGTGGTTGTAGACCACGTCGAGGATGACGCGTATGCCGGCCTTGTGCAGGGCCTGCACCATCTGCTTGAACTCGCGGATGCGGCATGTCGGATCATAGGGATTGGTCGAGTAGCTGCCCTCTGGCACGTTATAGTTCAGTGGGTCGTAGCCCCAGTTGTACTGCGGCACGTTGAGGCGGGTCTCATCAACCGAGGCGTAGTCGAACGACGGCAGGATGTGGATGGCATTCACGCCGAGGCTCTTCAGATAGTCGATGGCCTTAGGTTCGGTGAGGGCAAGGAATTTGCCTTTGTTTTTCAGGCCCGACGTGGGCGAGACGGAGAAGTCGCGGAAGTGCATCTCGTAGATGACGAGGTCGGCGGGCGACTTCAGTGCGGGCCGCTTGTCCTGTTCCCAGCCTGCGGGATTGGTCTCAGCCATGTCGATGATGGCACCGCGCTTGCCATTGACGCCCACTGCCGTGGCAAAGACGCCGGGAGTCTCGCGCGGATTCTTCTTGTCGCCGGAGATGTCGAAGGTGTAGAACTTTCCTTTCCAGTCGCCTTTGACGTCAGCTGTCCAGCCTCCCCACTCCCAGTATTTCATTTTGACCGTCTTGAGCGGTTTGCCGCCTAACGGTTCATTGTAGAGACGGAGCACAACTTTCTTGCCTTTCGGCGGACAGCCGAGAAAGGAGAAACCTGTTGATTCGGGAGAATATCCTGCTTGGAAATAATAGTCTAAGGCCATTGTATCGGGATCTACAGCCTGAGCCTGTGCGCCAATGCTGGCAGAGGCAAACAAAACCATAAAAAGGGTTCTTAACTTCATCGTTGTTGGGTTTTTTTTTGACTGGTCGGACTTTTCGGACTAATCGGACTGGTCTGACTAATCTGAATAGTCCGACCGGTCTGACTAATCCGACCGGTCTGAAATGTCAGAAAAGTCAGACCAGTCCGATTACTCCGAAAAACTATTTAGCAATGATAGAGATGGCGAAGCCGCCACCGGGAGCTTCAGTGAGATTGAGCACGTCGCCGCGCTTCACGGTGCGCTTGGTGATGACGTAAGCCTTGGGGTTCTTGTCGTAGCTGGCGTTCTTGGCGTCGGCGTAGATGGTGCACTCATACTTGCGGCCCTTGTCGAGGAAGTCGAGCTTCACGGTCGACTTGTGACCGTCCTCGTTGCACTTGCCGCCAACAAACCAGTTGTTGGTGCCCTTGGCCTTGCGGGCTACGGTGATGTAGCGGGCGGGCTCAGCCTCGAGATACTTGCTGTCGTCCCAGTCGCAAGCCACGTCGCGGATGAACTGGAAGGCATCGTCGTACTTCGCATAGTTCTCGGGCAGGTCGGCAGCCATCTGCAACGGACTGTACATCGTCACGTAGAGGGCCAGCTGACCCACGAGCGTGGTGTGGACGTAGTTGGGGTTGTCGCTCCAAGTCTTGAGCTGCGTCTCCAGGATTCCGGGCGTGTAGTCCATCGGACCGCCCTGCAAACGGGTGAAGGGCAGGATGACGGTATGGTCGGGACGTGAGCCGCCGAAGGCCTCATACTCGGTGCCGCGAGCACTCTCGTTGCCAATCAGGTTGGGATAGGTGCGGCACAGACCTGTCGGGCGCACGGCCTCGTGCTGGTTGACCATGATGTGATGCTTGGCAGCCTCCTTGATGACATAGAGGTAGTGATTGTTCATCGACTGCGAGAAGTGGTGGTCGCCACGGGGAATGATGTCGCCCACGTAGCCACCCTTGATGGCGTCGTAGCCATACTTCTTCATCAGGGCAAAGGCCTCGGGCAGGTGGCGCTCATAGTTTTGCGTGCTGGATGAGGTCTCATGGTGCATCATCAGCTTCACGCCCTTCGAGTGGGCATAGTCGTTGAGATACTTGATATCGAAGTCGGGATAAGGAGTGACGAAGTCGAAGACATAGTCCTTCCAGTGGTTGGCCCAGTCTTCCCAGCCTACGTTCCATCCCTCAACGAGCACTTCCTGCAAGCCGTTGGCAGCAGCGAAGTCGATATATTTCTTCACGTTGGCGGTGGTGGCACCGTGGCGGCCGTTGGGCTTCACCTTGGTCCAGTCTATCTGGTCGAGCTTGATGCTGGGATAGTCGTCGGTGTAGTTCCACGAGCTCTTGCCGACAATCATCTCCCACCATACGCCGCAGTACTTCGTGGGATGAATCCAGCTCGTATCCTTAATCTTGCAAGGCTCGTTGAGGTTGTAGATCATCTTTGAGGAAAGCATCGTGCGGGCATCGTCGCTCACCATCACGGTGCGCCAGGGCGTCTGGCAGGGGGTCTGCATATAGCCCTTCATGCCGGTGGCGTCGGGCGTCAACCAGGATTCGAACACGAAGTTCTTGTCATCGAGGTTGAGGTGCATCGTGGCGTAGTCTACGCACGCAGCCTCGTGAATGTTGAGGTAGAGACCGTCCTTCGTCTTCAGCTGCAGGGCCGTCTGCACACCGGTGGGGGAGAAGACAGCGACGGAAGAGTTGCTCCAGTTGACGGCATCGTGGAAGCGCGAGCGAATCTCAGAGAGTTTCGACTCCTGCGTCTCCTGCTCCTGCGTGTCGTAGTCGCCGGGGAGCCACCATGCGGTGTGGTCGCCGGTCATGGCAAACTGAGTGTGCTCGTCCTTGATGACGAAATAGACGAGCGAATCCTGCTGCGGGAACTCATAGCGCAGGCCCATGCCCTCGTCGTAGACGCGGAAGCGGATGATCATCTCGCGCTTCGTGGCTGGCTGGTCAAGGGTGACGGCCAACTCGTTGTAGTGGTTGCGGATGCTGGCCACCTCGCCCCAGACGGGCTTCCAGGTCTCGTCGAAGGTTGAGGTCTTGGTGTCCTTGATCTCGAAACCGTCCATCAGCGAAGTCTCGCGCATACCCTTAGAGGCGTGCTTGTCCTTGGCGAGCTCGAGGCCCAGATGGGAAGGCTTCACCACGGCCCGGTTCTTATAACTCATCTCGTAGGTGGGGCGTCCACTCTCAAGATAGAACTTCACGGCCACCTGGCCGTTGGGTGACTTCACTTCCTGTGCCGAAGCCATCAGCGGCATCAGCAAGGCGCAAAGCAAAACAGTTATCTTGTTCATATTATTGATTGATTAGTTCTTGCGGGTTTGATATAGGGGGCTATAGTTGCTATAGGGACCATAGTTGCTATAGAAAATATAGAGGCTATAGTTGCTATAGATACTATAGATGTATATAGAATCCATAGAAGCTATAGCCTCTCCTGTTTATGAATTATGCTTGAGCCATCATCTTCCGCTCTCTGTCACCAGTTCGCTCACGTTGGCAGAGAAGTCCTTGTTGGCAATCAGGTCCTCAATGTTGACGTGCATGCGGTAGCGCCAATAGTGATGGGGATTGGCCGGGATGTTGATGCGCTCGGCGTTTGCGTCGGGCAGGCGCAGGTTCTCGTCGATGGCCATCCAGTCTTGAATGGCGATGATGCAGAGCATTGAGGGCGAGGTGAGGTGGCGCGATACGATGTCGCGGGCCAGCCATCCGGGCAGCGGGTGGGGAGCGGGTCCCTCACGGTAGAGCATATTGTTGTAGTAGTCCTGCGTGCGCTCCTGATTCTCGTCCCACCACTGTCGCATCGTCGGCATGTCGTGGGTAGAGATGGTGGCTACCGAGCGGTAGGGATTGCGCGACAGATGACCGAAGCGTACGTGCGGATCCTTAGGCATGGACTGGATTTCCAGGCTCAGGATGCGCAGCTCGTCCATTACCCAAGGCACGCAGTCGGGCACCATGCCGAGGTCCTCGGCGCATACCAGCATACGCGTGGCCTGAACCAGACGCGGAAGCTTCTTCATGGCCTCCTGATACCAGAACTGGTTGTTGCGGCGATAATAATAGTCGTTGTAGAGCTTGTTGAAGATGCCCTTGTCGGTATCCCACAGCCACTGATAGATGAAGTCGAACTGCACGCTGATGCGCGGATGGAAGCGGTTGGGATCGCGGTGGTCGCGCAGGAAGAGCACGTCGCTGATGAGGGCGTAGAGTCCGTCGCGGAGCCAGATGTCCTCCTTCTTGGTGCAGCCTTCGAAGGCCTTCTCCACCTTGCGCTGCGTGTCGTATTCGGGACGCATCTTATAGAGTCCGTTGCCCTTGGGCAGCAGATATTTGTCTTTTACTTCCTGGGCACGCTCATGGAATACGCGGTCGAGCACCCAGTCGGCGATGAAGGGCTCGGTGAAGAGCTCTTCCTGCCAGCGCAGTCCGTAGCCCTCGACTTCCTCACGCGTCATGCCCAGCGAGGGAGCAAACTGTCCAAGTAGTCCGTGGACGGCGGCGATGGGGATTTCCCAGATGCGGAAGAATCCCAGCACGTGGTCGATGCGGTAGGCGTCGAAATACTGCTGCATGTTCTTGAAGCGGCGTACCCACCATGCGCAGTTGTCCTTGAGCATCTCGTCCCAGTTGTAGGTGGGGAAGCCCCAGTTCTGACCGTTGACCGAGAAGTCGTCGGGCGGAGCGCCGGCCTGCGAGTTGAGGTTGAAGTAGCGGGGCTCGCTCCAGACGTCGCATCCGTGGCGGTTCACGCCGATGGGGATGTCGCCCTTGAGGATGACGCCCTTGCTGCGGGCATAGTCGTGCACCTCGCGCATCTGGGTGCTGAGGATGAATTGCACGTAGTAGTAGAAGGCCACGTCGTTGTAGAGCGCCGTGCCCTCAGCCTCGAGCTCCTTGCGGTCGGCCTCGTTCCAGAGCTCATGGCCTTCCCACTGGTTGAAGTCGTAGGTTCCGGTGGAGTCGCGCAGCCAGCAGTATTCGGCATAGGGCACGAGCCACGACTTGCTGCAGGCAAAGAAGTGCTTGAAGGCCTCGCTCTTCAGCGTGGTCGGACCTTCCTGATCGTAGAGCTTATGCAGGTATTCGATCTTCGTGTCGTTGACGCGCTCATAGTCGATCTGCGGCAGGCTGTTCAACTCACTGCGCAGACGCTCATAGTGCTCGCGGTCTTTCTTGTCGTTGAGCTGTGGCAGGGCACGCAGGTCGGCGTATTGGGGATGCAGCGCAAAGATACTGATGCAGCTGTAGGGGTAGGAGTCGGTCCAAGTGTGTGTGGTTGTGGTGTCGTTGATGGGCAGCACCTGCAGCACGCGCTGATGGGTCTGTGCAACCCAGTCGATCATGAGCCTGAGGTCGCCGAAGTCGCCCACGCCGAAGCTCTTCTTGGAGCGGAGCGAGAACACGGGCACCAGCGTACCGGCACAGCGAACATTGGCAATGTCGAAGTAGGCCTCGGTCTCCTCGTAGCACACTGTGTCGCCGTCGTAGAGCGTAGGCAGCACGAGCTCGCGATTGTTGCGGCTCTCCCACATCTTGTTGTCGGAGGCGCTGATGGCCATAAACTTGAACTCCACCATCTTTCCTACCATGTCGGAAGCGTCGAGATCCACCACCCATTCGTTGATGCTGTGGTTGGTCATCTCGACGGCATCCTGAATCTTCCATGCGCCGAGCGTATTGGTGTTGCCCAGGACGAAGAGGCGCTCGCCAGTGCGCAACTGAGGCGCGCAAACCTTCAGGCGCAAAGTCTTGTTGAAATGCTTGCTCTCAGGACGGCTCAGCTCGTGGCGGTTGAGACACTCGGTGAAGGCCGAGCTGTAGCGGAAACTGTCGCCCGGCATGTCGAGCCAGCGGTCGTAGAGGCGATAAGTGCCGTGGCCGTTGTTGGTCTCGAGCAAGTGGCGGTGAGCAGTCCACTCACGACGTCTTTCCTGCTGTCCGCACTCGATGCTATAGAAGTACTCGAGCGTATCGGTGTCGTTGTCGATGTTGATTTCGCAGTCCCAATCCCAGCCATTGACGGTAGCCATGTGGTATTGGTTTACTGCTTTCTGTCCGTCAGCCCCTTCCTGGAGCACGTTTACCAGAAGCTCTTCACCGAAGACCGTCTGGTAGTTGATATGAAACAGTAATTTCATCTTGGTGTTCTTGGTTATTTGGTGTAAAGGTAGCAATATTTTTCACACCCTTGGCGAAATCATTTCATGAAAAAAGCGAAAATGCGATGCAAACGTTTGCGCGTTAGTAAAAATTGATGCTTTCTCTTGCTGAAACTATGAATAAAAGGCGCTTGTTGCCGTCTTGTGCAAACTCCGAAAGTTGTGTAATTCACGTTTTCTGGAGTAGATTGGAGTAAGAGAAGTCAAAGGAGTTAAAGACCCTCTCTAACTCTCCCTAAAAGGGAGAGAACGCAAGTATCCAGGGGGGGTGTGGCGTATTTGGCCTCGCGATCTGCGTGACATATGTCTTTAACTCCTAAGCGAGCGTGCGAGCGATAACTTCTTTGACTCCTTTAACTCCCCAAATTCCGAAAGTTGTGTATAACAATAAATGCCGTTGCAAGTAAGTCCGGTCTCTCGACCACTCCACTGGCAACGGCATAGCTCATTATAGAAAAGAAATTCATTATGTAGTTAACTGAAATTTTCTTGTGCATCAATTTCTTTATCTGTCTTTAGCTCCTGGGCTGTTCGCCTTCGCGGCGTAGTGACAGAAAAAGTTGTTGTGTCTTGTTTCCGGTTGCAAAGTTAGGAATAATCGCAGAATGCTGCAATACCGAGAAATCATGATTTGGCTGACTGAATTATCGCTGAAAGTGGTTGTCGTTACGGCATTTAAGTATTACGTACTTAACTTCTTTAACTCCTTTGACTCTTTTGACTCCTTTGACTCCTGTCCTATCGATATTTGGGTGTGGCCTCTTGGTGGCTCTATACCAATGAAATCACCCGCGCAGAAAGGCCTCTCTTCATTTGCTGACGACCGACAGCCAAGTTGCTGACGACCGTCGGCCAAGTTGCTGACGACCGTCAGCAATCATAAACTTGCGTGATTTCACCTTTAACTCCCATTGACTCCAGCAGAAACCAAACAGTTAATTTTTCCGCCGTTTCACGATTATGGTAATCTTGGCCCAGTTGCATAAGGAACTCTTGGGACCGTTCATGTGGGCCTCCAGCATGTAGATACGGTTGGCAGTAGGTGTGTGCGTGTCCAGAGTGATTATCAGTTCGCTGCCTTTCCGCTCTTGGTGAGAGTTGTTCTTCTTTGCCTCTTTTCTGAAGGCATCGATGAAATCATCGGCATTCAGGCTGGTCACTTCCAATACCTTCACTGTTTTTTGTATCTCCCTTGTATCGGGATTCCTCAACACTGCCGAGGTGAGTTTGCAGTTGCCTGTTATGGAGAGCCGCTCCACCATCTTGTCTATTTTGTTCTGTGCCTGCATGCCCGAGGCTAATCCAAGCAGCAGGGTGATGCATATGATGAATTGTCTCATGGTCTACTCTTTTAGTAATTTATCTATTCTTTCTCTTTCGGCCGGGTCGTCGATGTTGTTCAGAACGTCCTTCTCGGCATCCTCTATCATGTCGTAGTGGGCTTCAACTTCCTTTTCAATCTTCCGGGAATTGGTCAGCGTGGCTTCAATTTGTGGCTTAATCTTGCGCAGGTCGCTGCTCTTCTTGCCGTTCACGATGACGTAGCTGCCCTCGTAGACAGCGGCCAGCCGTTGCTCCTGATGCAGGTTCCAAAGCCAGAAAGCCCCCATGAGAAGGAGAAGCGAGGCAGCCATGCCGATGAGCACGCGTGAGAGAGACTGTGTGCGCAACTGGGGGTGACGGCCAACATGGGACTTCGCCTCGTTGCTGACTGCGTCGGGTTGCGGCTTTGCTGACGCTGCTCCAAGGTCGGCGAAGAGTTCCCGGTAGGACATAAGCTCCTCCGGCACCTCTGCCCGGCTGAAGAATTCATAGAGCCGTTGCTCTTCGTTGAGCGAAGTCTCGCCATCGAAGAACTTCTCTATTAGTGTTTTTATCTCTTCTGTATTCATTTCCTCGATTCTTTCTGGGTTCTTTCCATATATGTCGCTCTTATGGCCTGTCGGGCCCGGCTGATACCTTTCCTTACAGCCACCTCGCTCATGCCCGTGAGCCGGGCAATCTCTGCATATTCCATTCCTTCCTGATGGCGCAACCGCATGAGTAGCTGCTGCGTGTCGGGCAGCGTGGCGATGATACTCATAACGCGTTCTATACGCTCCTGCTCGTCACGCTCCTGTTGTACTTCGGCCACGTCGCGTGTCAGCGGTCCGATGGGACGTCGACGTCGCAGCCGGTCTATCGCAAGGTTCCTTACGAGCACCGAGGCCAGCGGAGCCATGGGGGAGTGCAGCTGGTCGCACATCTTCCATAGCTTCAGCATGGCATCCTGCACGGCATCCTCTGCCTCGTCGCTGTCTTTCAGATACTTTCGAGCCAGCGACAAGACGTCTGGTCTGACGGCCTGGGCCTCTTTTTGGAATTCCTCAGCGGTCATGCGCCATACTGATTAGAGGTTGTTCAGATGGGAGGAGTCGATTTCCGACACGCCGGAACCATCTATGTTGGTGTCATCGGCCGTGCCCGAAAGTCTGAGCTTGCCCACTCCGTCGTTGCTTGCCGTCAACTTGTTGCAGTCTACATTCAACGTAATGTTTCCGACACCGGAGTTGGTTACAGTGGCCTCCTTGCCTTTGAAGTTGCCCTTAAAGGTTGTTGCACCGCTGTTGTTCAGCAACAGGTTATCGGCTTGAATATCCGATTTTATGGATCCGCTGCCTGCGTTGTTTACGGTTACGGAGCCACCCTCTATGTTTCCTTTGTAGGAGCACACGCCGGATACGTTGAGTTCCACCACGTCGCCCTTCACTCTATCCAGCGAGACTTTGCTTACGCCTTCCACCTCGATGGCGAGACTCGGGCCCTGTATATCTTTCGCGTCGAAAGTCACAGCACCTCCTATCTCAAGACTTTTCAGTTGCGGAGCCGTGACCCAGAGCTCCGGACTTTCCGTATCCTTATGCCCTCTGCTCTTTTTGTCGGTATTCTCGGTGGAAATCATCAGCGTCTTGCCTTTCACAGATATGTGGGTGACGATATCCTTGCTCTCCTTCAAGTCCACCTTGTAAGTGTCACCCTGAGTGAAGTGGATGGTGCTGACGCCTTCGCAACGCATGGCGTTGAAAGTATTCACCTCAATTTTTTTCAGATTGTCAGCGTGAGCTGTAAGGCCCGCCATGAGGCACAGCATGAATAATAATAAAGAAATACTTTTTTTCATAATCTCATGATTTTTTTTGTTCATCTATAAGTCCTACGCGTGACCGCCATTTTCGTGACACAAAAATAAAGATTTTTTTTCAAACATGAGTTCGATGAATTTATAACCACGTAAAAAATGTGGTTATAGATTATGAAAAAAAAAGCAACTACTCAGTCTTTTAGCTGAACGTTTCTGTTTCTAAAAGAAATTAAAAAACTTATTTGCCTTGTGGGCATTTTAATTCTTTTCATTAACTTTGCAGTTATGATTAGATTTTACACACTTGTAGTCTCACTCCTCATCTCTTTCACGGCTATGGCACAGAGCGTGCAGTGCGAGGACACGTGCAGCCATATTCATGGCATCGACCTCAGCCACTATCAGGGCAATGTGTTCTGGGAGGCCGTGAGCGAGACCAAGATGGCCTATGTGTATCTTAAGGCCACTGAGGGGCAGAATACAATCGACGATAAATATAAGCGCAACATAGACCTGGCCCACCGCTATGGGCTGAAAGTGGGCTCCTACCACTTCTACCGTCCAATGGTGCCGCAGGAACGCCAGCTGGCCAACTTCATGGCCCAGTGCCGCCCCGAGGACCAGGACCTCATCCCCATGATTGACATCGAGACCAAGAGCGGACTGTCGACAGAAGACTTCTGCGACTCGCTGTTCAAGTTCATCCGCCTCGTTGAGTGCGCCTACCATTGCAAGCCTTTGCTCTATACCTTCACCAACTTCTACAATGCCAACCTCTCGGGCAAGCTCGACGGCTACAAGCTGATGATTGCCCAATACACCCAGCGCGTACCGGTGCTCAACGACGGTCGCGACTTCGAGATGTGGCAGTATACCGGCAAGGGTCATATCGACGGCGTCAACGGCTACGTGGACAAGTCGCGGTTTATGGGCCGCCACGTGCTGCGCGAGATTAGATACCGTCACAGATACAGAAACTCTCATTCGTACTATTAATTTATCATGTCTATAATTAAATGTCCCGTTTGTGGTCAGTCGGTTGACGACCAAATAGCTAAATGTCCCAACTGTGGAACTCCGATTGCCGGACGCCTTGTCAAGTGCAACCGGTGTGGAAACGTATACTTCACCAACCTCTCGGCTTGTCCTCAATGCAACGAGCCCAATCCCAACTACAATCCCGCAGGTGGTATGGCCGGTGGAAGGCAGACGCCTCCCGCTCCTCCAGTGCCTCCGAAGAAGAATAACGGCAAGATTGTGGCTATCGTCGTGGTGGCGTTGCTGATTATTTTCGCGGGTGGATTCTACTTCTACCAGCAGCACGAGAAGAGCAACGACGAGCAGCAAGCCTACGAGCTCGTGATGAAGAGTACGAGCGCCCAGGAACTCCAAGATTATCTCGACAAGTATCCCGACGCCGACCCGGCTCATCGTGAGGCTGTGGAACAGCGCCTGAAGGAGATTAAGGAACTGGAATCCGACTGGAACGACACGCTGGTCAACGACTCCAAGACCGCCTATCTGGACTTCCTCAGCAAGCATCCCGACGCTCCGCAGAAAGACATCGTGCATCATAAGGTGGACTCCATCGACTGGGCTGAGGCTGTGAAACTGAACACCATCGACGGCTATCAGGACTATATGGACGAGCATGCCGACGGCGAGCACTACGATGAGGCCAACGACAATATCAAGACCATCAAGACAACGGTGGTGCAAGACGATGAGGCTAAGGAGGTGAAACTGCAACTGAAGGAATTCTTCAGTGCCTTCAACTCGCAGAGCGACGGAGCCATCATGGGAAGCGTGGCTCAGGTGATGACAAGTTTCCTGGGCAAGAGCAATGCCACTGCCGACGACGTGACGGAGTTCATGCACAGCCTTTGGAACAAGCCCGACCTGATCTCACTCAACTGGTTCCTCAAGGACGACTACGACATCAAGAAGAAGGAAATCGGTGAGGACAAATACGACTACACCGTCACCTTCACCGCGATGCTCAACCGCAGGTATTCTAAGTCGACCGAGAATACGACCGACACCTATCACGTGACCGCTCATATCAACCCCGACGGTCTTATCTCGTCAATGGAAATGATGAAGAATCAATGAAAAAGAAAATTATTATTGCAATCGGTCTGGCTGTCTCCATGACGGCTGGTGCGCAGTGCTGCCACCAACAGACCCGTCAGTGCCAGCCACTTTCGTGCGACTCCTCTGCAGTGTGCCAGCCCGCACAGCGTACGGGTGACTGCGGCAGCCAGCAACAGTGCGGCAATCCACAGTCGTGCGGTAACCTCGCAAAGCAGACTTGCGATGAGGTCAATCCCCGCACGCTAATCATCTCGTATGATGGGAAGAAAGGAAAGGCCCGTCTGTTGAAGGCCGTGAAAAACTATGGCGCGGAGATTATCTACAACTACAAGAACTTCAACTGCATTGCCATCGGTCTGCCCAAGGACAAAGATGCTAACGATGCCATCTCCTATTTCTCCAAAGTGAAAGGCGTGACGAGTGTGGAGAGAGACCGCATCATGCATACGAATTGAAACCGCCTGTCGGCTGAAGCTTCCAGCCGACTCGAATAATACAATAAAGCCCGGGCATCGTGAATGTCCGGGCTTTATTATGCAGCAGAAAAACATGCTGCGATTCATCGGTTATTGAGCGTCGCGCTGCTAAATCTCATTGATTTCCTCGACAGAGAGACCTGTGAAATTAGTTATCTCATTGGGAGATATTCCCGTATCCTTCATTTTCTTGGCTACTGTAAGCATAGCATTTTTCTCGCCTTCAACTCTTCCCTGCTCCAATCCTTTCTTCAATCCTTTCTTCAATCCTTTCTCCAATCCTTTCTTCATTCCTATTCTCTCTCCGTCTCTCTTGGCTGTGTCGACGGCGTTTTCGATATCACGGTAGGCATTGACGCTGGTCTCATACTCTCTAAGTTCCTCCGTCGAAAGCTTCGCTATCTGGGCTGCATCGAAAAGGCGGGTGAAAATACGTTCCTGAAGTTTGGCAGGGCGATTGAGCAGATTGGACATGTTGCGCAGCGCATAGAGCCACTTGTCAAATAGAGTGTCGAGCTCTTTCAGGCCTTTCTGGAAGTTGACAAGTTCTATATAATAGTAGGTGAGTTTGTCATAGAATATCTCTTTTGTCTTGACATTCATAAGCTTCACCTCACTGGTGATGTCTCCGTTGCTCTTTCGGTCTTCAGGAAAAGAGAAATTGAGAATGCCTACGGTGTAGACCTTGTTGAGCTTGTGGTCCCACTTCCCTTTCTTCGCCTGTTCAGCTATGGGGAATGTCGAATAGTAGATAGAGCGGTCTTTGTAAAACTCCTGATATACGTTTTGCATTTCTACAATGATGCGTGAGCCGTCTGCTGTCTGACAATAGACATCAAAGATGGCTTTACGCTCTGCCTCGCTGGCTCCGAATTTTTCAGCATTGCTATAAGACACATCTTCAATTACCTCCTCGCCGTCGAAGAGGGCGTTGAGGAAACTGATGAGCAGATCCTTGTTCATAGTTGTTCCAAAGATTCGCTTAAATCCGAAGTCCGTCAGAGGATTGATAAATACTTCACCGGTATGCTGCATAACTACGTACTCCTTTATATTGTTCTACACTTGCAAATATAGATAAAATTCTTGAAATCTAAGTCAGTAGAGATAAAAAAATAGTAAAGATTCGACTGCTTATGTAACGGTCGGGCACAAGAAAGGCCCGACCGAAGCCGGGCCTAATTTGAAAATTGGTGGTGAATCACTTGCTCCGAAGAGCAAATCACCTTCCGAGGGCTGAGCCCAGTCGGATTTATTGTTATCAGCCAAGGTACTTCATCAGTACGCGGGAGTTGCCTGAATCACGCAACTTGGCAATGCTCTTCTCGCGAATCTGGCGTACGCGCTCACGGGTCAGGCCAAGCTGGTCGCCAATCTCCTCGAGTCCCTTCTCAGGGCAGCCGATGCCGAAGCACTCGCGGATGATCGTTATCTCGCGGTCTTTCAACACGCTCTTCAGCACGTTGTTCAGTTCCAAAGACATACTCTCGAAGTCAACCTGCTTGTCGGTGCGGGTATCGTCGCCTGATGACATCACGTCGGCCAGCGAATTGTCGTCGTCCTCAGAGAACGGAGCGTCGATACTCATATGGTGGTTATCGGCCTTGATGGTCTGGTCGATCTTCTCCTCCTCAATATTCGTCAGCGAGCTCAGCTCACCCACCGAAGGACGGCGCTGGTTCTCCTGCTCGAACTTCGCAATCTGATTCTGAATCTTCGACAGAGCTCCCACCTGGTTGAGGGGCAGACGCACGATACGGCTCTGCTCGGCAATGGCCTGCAGAATGCTCTGGCGAATCCACCAGACAGCATAGGATATGAACTTGAAGCCACGCGTCTCATCGAATTTCTCCGCAGCGCGAACCAATCCAATGTTGCCTTCGTCGATCAAGTCGGTCAGAGACAAACCTTGATGCTGATACTGCTTGGCAACAGACACAACGAAACGCAAGTTGGCATTGACCAGCTTCTCTTTTGCACGCTCACCGGCGCGGCCACCTTTGCGGATCTTCTGTGCCAGTTCAATTTCCTCTTCGATGGAAATCATGGGCACACGTCCAATCTCAACAAGATATTTGTCGAGTGACTCGCTGCTACGGTTTGTAATGCTTTTACTGATTTTTAATTGTCTCATCCTTATGTATCCCTTCTAATATTTTTGCTCTAAAATCGGCGCAACCTACTGATTTTCTTATTATTATCGTCGCAAAAAGGCTGTTACGCCTAAATTTGGACTGCAAAATTAACGAAAAATTTTCTTTTATATTGTTTTTTTTCGAGAAAAGTTGCCCAATTTAATGATTTTTATTATCTTTGCCACCGAAAAGTGTGGATAGGGCTCAATGCCAAATCCGCATTTTCTTTTTGTGGTATTTCCTAAATCAGTATTGCAAAAATTGTGCCAAAACAATATATATTATTGCCAGAGAAGGACTATTGGACCATACTCCCTCGATTATTCTGTATCAGTATTCCAGGATATGTAGGATAAAGACTCAAATTTCAGAAGCTTACGCCTTTTGCACGACCTCGGTTTTCCAGTCCGCCACTCGTCCGGTGCAACGTACCATAGTCGACAAACTTCTTTCCATTGAAGTCTATCTCAAACACGGGATATTCCGTCCAGTCCTTCTCAAGAGCCTCCATCTTCAGTCCCTTGAAGAGGTCCTTGCGGCCCTGGAAGTAATACTTGAGGGTGGAGACCAGCAGAGACTTGCCGAAGTGGCGGGGACGGCTAAGGAAATAGACGCCCTTTACACTGGCCAATTGATAGACAGGTTCGGTTTTGTCTACATATACGAAGCCACCATTGATTATGCTTGCAAAATCTTGTATGCCGATGGGATACTGTCTCATAATCTTCTCTCTTTGGCAAATTTACAAAAAATAGTTGGAACAAGGTAACTATTCCACGACTGTTTTTAATATAAGCGGATGATTAGGAGTCCCTCGGGCCTGGAATTATGAGATAGCAGTTTATCAGAGATTATGCTGCATTTGCGCAAAGATATTCGTAGCGCACTCTCAAATGAAAAAAAGTATTGCGTTAGATTGGTAGTAACACCTATTTTTATTATTTTTGCAGATGAAAGGGAACACGTTTCCATAATTGTCGCGTGCGGGCAGAATGTCCGCCTCATTCCTTTTATATATAGTGATACAATCAAACCATTAAAAAATATGATTTTATTCTTCAAGACTCAGAAGGCAAACGTCATCGCCACAGAGATTGACCACAATCCCTCAAGCGAGGAGACCAATGCCCTTTGCTGGCTCTACGGCGACGCCACACTCGTCGACGCACAGAAATTGGACGGATTCTTCGTGGGTCCGCGCCGTGAGATGATTACCCCTTGGAGTACAAATGCCGTTGAGATTACTCAGAACATGAGTCTCAAGGGCATTTCGCGTATTGAGGAGTACTTCCCCGTGAAATCAGAAGATGCCACGTTCGACCCGATGCTACAGCGCATGTATAAGGGACTCGACCAGGAAATCTTCACTGTGAAGCATACTCCCGAGCCCATCAAGCACGTGGACGACATCGAGAAATACAACGAGGAGGAAGGACTGGCGCTGAGTCCCGAGGAGATAGAATACCTCCACAAGATAGAGAAGGAGAACGGACGCCCGCTCACCGACTCTGAAATCTTCGGTTTCGCGCAGATCAACTCTGAGCACTGCCGCCACAAGATCTTCGGTGGCGTGTTTGTCATCGACGGCGAGGAGCGCGAGTCGAGCCTCTTCCAGATGATCAAGAAGACCACGAAGCTGCATCCCGGAAAGATTCTCTCGGCCTACAAGGACAACGTGGCCTTTGCCCAGGGACCGGTGGTGGAGCAGTTTGCCCCTGCCGACCAGAGCACGGCCGACTGGTTCCGCGTGGAGCCCATCGAGAGCGTCATCTCGCTGAAAGCCGAGACCCACAACTTCCCCACCACCGTGGAGCCCTTCAACGGCGCCGCTACGGGTACGGGCGGTGAGATCCGCGACCGTATGGGTGGTGGAGTAGGATCGTGGCCTATTGCCGGAACAGCTGTCTACATGACCAGCTATCCCCGTCTTGGCACACCCGAGTTCCCCCGCCAGTGGGAGAACGGCGCCGAGCCCCGCAAATGGCTCTATCAGACTCCCGAACAGATTCTCATCAAGGCATCGAATGGAGCGAGCGACTTCGGCAACAAGTTCGGCCAGCCCCTCATCACCGGTTCGCTGCTCACCTTTGAATATCAGACCACTTCTTCCGACACTGCCGAGACCCTCGACGGCGAGGAAATCCCCGAGGAGGAGCATCAGCTCTACGGCTACGACAAGGTGATCATGCTGGCAGGCGGCGTCGGCTACGGCAAGAAGCGCGACTGCCTGAAGAAGGAACCGCAGAAAGGCAACGACATCGTTGTGGTGGGCGGTGACAACTACCGCATCGGTCTGGGTGGAGGCTCCGTGTCGAGTGTCAACACCGGCCGCTACAGCAATGGCATCGAGCTCAACGCCGTACAGCGTGCCAACCCCGAGATGCAGAAGCGTGCCTACAACCTCGTGCGTGCCTTGGTCGAGGAGGACGTTAATCCCGTGGTCTCTATCCACGACCACGGTTCGGCCGGTCACCTCAACTGCCTCTCCGAGCTGGTAGAGGACTGCGGTGGTGAGATCGACATGACAAAACTACCCATCGGGGACAAGACGCTCAGCGCGAAGGAAAACGAGTCTCAGGAGCGCATGGGCTTACTGATTGATGAGAAACACCTCGGCCATGTAAAGCAGATTGCCGAGCGCGAGCGCGCCCCGATGTATGTCGTGGGTAAGACCACCGGCGATGCTCACTTTTCGTTTGTGCAGGGCGACGGCGTGAAGCCTTTCGACCTTGACGTGGCTCAGATGTTCGGCCATTCGCCCAAGACCATTATGCGCGACGTCACCGTGGTGCATCATTATGAGGACGTCACCTACTCGCTCGATCATCTCGACGAATACGTGAAGAATGTGCTGCAGCTCGAGGCTGTGGCCTGCAAGGACTGGTTGACCAACAAGGTAGACCGCTCCGTGACGGGTAAGGTGGCCCGCCAGCAGTGCGTAGGCCAGGTGCAGTTGCCATTGGCCGACTGCGGCGTGGTGGCCCTCGACTACAGAGGCTGCGCCGGTATCGCCACCGCCCTTGGTCATGCGCCCCAGGTGGGACTGGCCAATGCTGCTGCAGGCAGCGTGATGAGCGTGGCCGAATCGCTGACCAATATCGTCTGGGCACCCGTTGCCATCGACAAGGACCATCCCTCACCCGTGGCCAACCTCAACCTTTCGGCCAACTGGATGTGGCCTTGCCGCTCGCAGAAGGGCGAGGACGCACGACTCTATGAGGGCGTGCAGGCTTTGTCTGACTTCTGCTGCGACCTGGGACTGAACGTTCCTACGGGTAAGGACTCGCTCTCCATGAGTCAGCAGTATCCCGACGGCAGCAAGGTTGTGAGCCCCGGCACCGTAATCGTCACCTCTGGCGCTGAGGTGAGCGACGTGAAGAAGGTGGTCACGCCAGTTATCGTAAACGACAAGCGTTCTTCACTCTATCATATCGACTTCAGTTTCCAGCCCGACCGCTTGGGCGGCAGTGCCTTTGCGCAGACGCTCGGTCGTGTGGGCAGCGATGTGCCCTACGGCGACTACAATGACAAGGATAACTCCACGAAATATGCTGACTACTTCAGCGACTGCTTCAATGCCGTGCAGGAACTCATCCGCAAAGGTTGGGTGATGGCTGGCCACGACATCTCGGCTGGTGGATTAATCACCACGTTGCTCGAGATGACGTTCGCCAACGTGAAGGGCGGTCTGCACATCAACCTCCATGACTTCGAAAATGATGACGTGGTGCGCACGCTGTTTGCCGAGAATCCCGGTGTCGTGATTCAGGTGAGCGACGAGCACAAGATGGAATTGCGCAAGTTCTTCGAGGAGAACGGCATCGGCTATGCCAAGATTGGCTATCCCGTACCCGACAGCCGCACGATAGAGATTGAGAAGGACGGATGGAAACATGAGTTCGATATCGACGAGCTGCGCGACGTGTGGTACCACTCCAGCTACCTGCTCGACCAGGATCAGAGCATGGGCGGTATGGCACGCAAGCGCTACCTCAACTATAAGAAGCAGCCTGTGGAGATGACGTTCCCTGAGGGCTTCACGGGCAAGCTGAGCCAGTATGGCATCAGTGCCGACCGCTGGAAGAGCGACACGAAGGACGGCAAGCGTCCGAAGGCTGCTATCATCCGTGAGAAGGGAACCAACGGTGAGCGCGAGATGGCTTATTGCCTCTACCTCGCTGGATTCGACGTGAAGGATGTGATGATGACCGACCTCATCAGTGGTCGCGAGACGCTCGACGAAGTCAACTTCATCGTGTTCTGCGGTGGATTCTCCAACTCCGATGTTCTCGGCTCTGCTAAGGGTTGGGCTGGAGCCTTCCTCTACAACCCCAAGGCCAAGGAAGCCCTTGAGCGCTTCTATGCCCGTGAGGACACGTTGAGCCTCGGCATCTGCAACGGTTGCCAGCTCATGGTGGAACTTAATCTCATCAATCCCGAGCACAAGCACCGCACCCATCTTGTCCACAACGTGAGCCAGAAGTTCGAGTCGGCCTTCCTCGGCTTGAGCATTCCGCAGAACAACAGCGTGATGCTCGGTTCGCTTTCAGGCAGCAAGCTGGGCTTGTGGGTCGCCCACGGAGAGGGCCGCTTCTATCTGCCCGAACCCGAGGACCATTATAATGTAGTAGCCAAGTACAACTATGCTGAATATCCCGGCAATCCCAACGGCAGCGACTACAATGTGGCCGGTATCTGCTCGGCCGACGGTCGTCATCTGGCCATGATGCCGCATCCCGAGCGTGCCGTGTTCCCCTGGCAGAGCGCCTGGTATCCGCTCAACCGCAAGGGCGACGAGGTGACCCCGTGGATTGAGGCCTTCGTCAATGCCCGCAAGTGGGTGGAAGAGAAGACAAAGTAAACGAGGCTTAGGCCTTCCGCCTGGCCGTCACGAATGGGTTGAGCCGTGAGAATGCGGCTTAACTGAAACTACAAACCAAAACCGGCAGTCCTCCATCCTTCGATGTGGACTGCCGGTTTTATTTCTGATGAAAAGGCCAACGCCCATGAGTCCAGTTGTCGCAACTCTCTCATCGGCGTTGGCCTGAAAGGTCCTTTTATAAATGTAGCCGTCAGACGGTTTTCATTGTACGTTCGGGCACTTGTCGCACATCTTCTCCTTGCGCTTGCAATATCGCTCGCACTGCAAGTTGATGTCGTAACCCAAGAGCGCGCCTAAGATGAAATCCTCCTCCGGACTGAGCTGATAGAGCGGACGCGTGACAAGAAGCCGGATGGCATCTATGCAAGATTTTCTCCCGAAAAACAAGTTGATATTGCCGTTGCCAACGGGCTGGGCCACGTAGTCGATACCTTCGTGGCGAAGACGGTTGACCACAGCCTCTTCGTATTTCCCGTTGAAGGTGTAGAGCACCATGCGGCGTACACCCTTCTCGTATTCATAAATATGATTCATGAGTACTTTCAAGTCAACGGTATTCATCTGCGTCTGCAACATCTTGTGGTCTGTTAATTATTATATCAATCCAAATTCTTCTTCAACTCTTCTACCCAGGCTGCAATACGGCTGTCGGTCTTGTCGTCCTCGTTCACTTCGTCGAGGGCGAGACCAACAAACTCGCCGTCGACAACTGCTTCTGAGTCGTCATAGGTGTAGCCGTCGGCCGGCACCTCGCCGATCATCTTGGCACCGGCTTCCTTGGCGGCGTTGTAGAGCTCGGCCATACCGCCACAGAAAGTGTCGGAGTAGCTCTCTGAGTCGCCACAGCCAAACACGGCCACGGTCTTGCCCTCAAGGCCGGTCTGCTTGAGCACCTTCACGCCGTCGTACCAGTCGTCCTGCATCTCTCCTGCTCCCCAGGTGGAGGTGCCGAGAATCAGCACGTCGTATTTGTCGATTACGTCCGACGACAAATTCTGCACGTCCATAATCCCGTCATCCTGCACGCTGAGTTGCTGGCCTATTTTCTCTGCCAGGCCTTGGCAGGTTCCTGTTGAGGAACCATAAATCACACAGATATTCTTCATTTTAGCTATTTTTATCAATTTATTGTTTTCTGTTGCAAAGTTAGCAACTTACAGACAATACTGCAATACCTAAAAATCGGGATTGTTATGATAGGCTCTTGCGACTGATACTCTTTTCTCTAACTCCAATCTACTTCAGAAAGTTGAGTATTTTAGCATCCATTCAGGGGCTTCAACAAGTCTACCTGCATGGATGGCATGATTCTATATCGGATCCTTCAAAAGTGCATACTCGACCCGATGCCGAACCATAGCAGCAGGAAGGCCACACGTACATATCGGTCTAATTGTGCATAGGCCTTGGGACCGCAGTGTTCCATCACCGTCGATTTCATCACCAGGGCTGCACTGATACCACTTCCGACACACAAGGCAGCATAGATTATTTTCGAGAGGAGCCGGTTCGTATTAGACAATTCGTCGAAGACACCAAGATACCCTAACAGCCAGAGCAGGAATTGAAAGATTATCAAAAGGATAATGCCTGTCTTCATCACCGCCCATATTTTAGAACTCTCTTCCTCCGGGATTGATTCTGCCTCGGGAGTCTTGAAAATCTCGCGTGTGGCTGATAGTCCAGCGTAGATTAAAAGTATGTACATCATTACGTAGGCTCCTAAGGCAAGGTGTGACAATTGGGCAATGTAAGCCACTGAAAAGACGACTATGGATAGTACAAGGCCAATGAGTGAGTACTTGATGGTTGAATGATTCGTTTGTGGTGTCATATTTTGTTTTAGTTGTTAGATAATGATAGTCGTACAAATTTAAACAAAATAATGGAATCATGCAATAGTTTCTCAAGTTTCTGAAGTAGATTGGAGTTAGTGGAGTCAAAGACATTAGTTCGCTTATTTTGGCTTCGATATTGTCAAGACTGATGTCTTCAACTCCTATGCGAGCATGCGAACGATAACTCCTTTGACTCCTAAAACTCCCCCCTACTTCCGAAACTTGCGTATGTTATTGTGGAGTGAGACGAAGAGTGTAGGTCAGTGTGCCACTGGTTGGACAGGTGTATTGGTCAAGTATGATGTCTCCTCCACAGGAGTTGTTGCCCAGGCCGCGCTGTGCTGCATCGAAATGAGCAAACACTTGGTCGTAACGCGTGAGGTCATACCAATGCTTGCCGTCGCTCCACATCGTATCGCCTGTGCCGCAGAAGTCCATCTCGTTATAGTGAGAGAGCGAGAAGGCCACGTTGCCCTCTGTCTGGATGCCTAGCTTCACGTTGCTGGAAGTGTTGGTGAGCACAAGCTCACGCAGTTCCTGATGGTCGCTGAAGGTCTGCGGATGAATATTCTCGTCTATCATATTGTCGACGGTGGTGACATATCGGCCGAGGCGCGAACCCGTCTTGCGGTCGACGTAGTTGCTCCAGGGACCGCGGGCGTAGTATTCCACATTCTCAAAGCCCTCAGCGAACTGCATGGTCAGACCGAGTCTGCGTGTAGCGGCCTTGGGCGAGAAGGTCACCTTCATGTCGACCACCGCGTCGGGATAGATGGTATAGTCGATAGTGTAGTCGCATTGACTGTTCGTGCCGCTCACCGTCATCATGGCATTGTTGCCGCTCTTCTGGAGTGAATTGACGACAGAGATAGTACTTGAGGTGATGAAGCCCGGCAGAGAACCATTCCGATCGTTGTCGATGTCGCGCGTACTATTGAAGTCGGGCCCGGCAGCAATGAGGCTGGTGCCGTTGTAGGTCCAGCTGTTCAGCTTGCCAGAGGAGAAGTTCAGGTTGAACGGCTTTCCGTCCTTGGTGGTTCCACTCACGGTAGTTCCGCTCACGTTGAGCGATCCGCCATCGGCCGTATGGCTGGCGAGAATGCTGGGACGGTCTTGCAGCGAGAACTGCGCATTGGCCACATCGTAGCCTTTCTGTGCCCAGCTGTTGGCTGTCTTCAGACAGAGGCTCACGTTGAGCAGATATTCTGCATCACCGGTGACGAGTGCGTTGTTGTAGGGTACGCTGACCGTGCCTGTTGCTCCGGGTTCCACAGAAGGCATCTCCACCTTGCCCTCACTGACAACGCGACCGTCGCGAAGCAGCTGATAGACCAAGTCGTAGACATTGAGATTGGTAAAGCAGTTCTTGTTCTTTACGGTGAGTGTCTTGTTGCTAAGATTCGTGAAGGCCACGTTCTGATACACCTGCTTCACCTCGGTGAGTTTAGCCGTCCAAGCTCTGTCGGGAGTGATGATACCATTGTCGAGGAAGTTGCCCTGGAAACCATAGTCCACGCCACTGGTGGAGTTGAAGTCGTAGCCGGCCACCCAGTTGTGAAAGCCGTTCTTCATCTTTGTTCCATTCACGAGGTCGGCGGGATTATAGACAGCCTGGTCCACCCAATCCCAGATGCAGCCGCCAAGGATGCCGGTGCTGCCCTCGATGACATTCCAGTATTCCTGAAGATTGCCCACAGCCTGACCCATGGCGTGCGCATATTCGCAGATGAAGTACGGCTTGCCTTTGAGACCGCTGCTGTTGCTCTGGACGCTGCTCACCGTGGGGTACATGTTTGAGCCGAGGTCGGAATACTGGGCCCCATGATTAGCTCCCTCATAGTGTACGAGGCGGCTGTCGAGCTGCTTGCAGATGTTGTAGGTCTGCGCGAAGTTCGTTCCGGCTCCGCACTCATTGCCTAAAGACCAGAAGATGACGCTGGGATGGTTGCGGTCGCGCTTCACCATGCTCGTGGTGCGGTCGTTCATGGCGGCCTGGAAACTGGCGTCGCTGGCTACCTCTTGCTTATAGTGGCACTCCACATCTGCCTCGTCCATGACGTAGAGGCCATAGGCGTCGAACATGGTGTACATCTTGGGCTGTCGCGGATAGTGGCTCGTGCGCACCGTGTTGACATTGGCCTTCTTCATCATCGTCACGTCGCGCAGCATCGTCTCGGTGTCGATGGCTCGGCCATACTCAGGATGCGTGTCCTGCGTGTTCACGCCCTTGAAGAAGACTCGCTTATTGTTGATGTAGACCAAATTGCCCACCTGCTTGATGGTGCGGAAGCCATATTTTGTTGAGAACGCCATCTCCTCCTGATCGTCACTTCCCTTTTGGCTGACAATGACAGTGTAGAGATAAGGATTCTCTGCGCTCCACGGCTTGAGACCAGAGAGACTGCTCAGCTCAACGTTGACCGTCTGCTGGCTGGTGCCATTATATGAAGTTGAACCTGAAGCCACTGTTTTCCCATCAGCGTCGACCAGCGTCACGTCGATGTTCTTTGTGGCCGAGGTGGCGTCGGGATTATTCACGGTGAGGGCTACGTTCATGCTGCCAGCCGTTGCCTCGTCGTTCAGCGTCGAGGTAATGTAGTGGTCGGCCACGAACACCTTCGGCTTGGCCACGAGATAAACATCGCGGTGGATACCGCTGAGGTGCCACATGTCTTGTCCCTCGAGATAGCTGCCGTCGCACCAGCGATAGACGCGCACCGAGAGTTGGTTCTCGCCTGTGGTGACGTAGCCTGTGAGGTCAAACTCAGAGTCGGTATTAGCGCTCTCCGTGAAGCCTACATACTTTCCGTTGACCCAGATGACGGCGGCGCTATAGAGACCGTCAAAGTGAAGAAATACGCGCTTGCTGTCCCAACCGTCGGGCAGGGTGAACGTGCGGCGATAGAAGCCGGTGGAGTTGTTGTCGGTAACGCCATACTCCGTGAATCCCTCGCTGGCCACGCCGAGGGTTCCGCTCTTGAAAGGATAGCCCACATTGGTGTAGACGGGCTTGCCATAGTTGGCCATCTCCCATGAGAGGGGCACGCGGATGGTGGACCATGATGAGTCGTCGTAGTCCTTGGCCTGGAACTCACTGGCTCCGGGACCTGACGTTGTGCCGGCCACATATTTGAATTTCCAGTCGCCGTTAAGCAGTAGATAATCGGACTTCTCGGGCGTGAGCCAAGGCTTGTCGTAGTTGACATCGGCCTTCATGTCGGCCGTCGAACTGTAAGGGATGTAGGTGGCATGAGCCTCCTCCATGCGGTCGGAAAACTTCTGCGGATTGCTAATCCAGCTGAGGCTGAAGCCTGCGGTGGTCTGCTTAGAAAGTTTTTTACCATTGGGGGAACAATCGTTCTGCAGTATGCTCTTTGCAGCAGAAGTCTCTCCGCTGCCAATCATGAAGAAGGCTATGAGGAGGAAGCATGTTAGGTTTCTGTTCATATCAATAATTGGTTTTACTTAATGATTTTCTTAGTATTCACTGAAGCGGACGCTTTAGCAGAACGCCTCGCGCCCGGTTTTGGGTGAGATAGGTTTAAAGTTTCATTGTAGAGGTTGTTTTTGTTAGTACAAAGAAGAGCAGGTCTTTCCGGGCCTGCCCTGTGCGTATTATCGGTTCAAAGTTACAAAAATAATTGCAGACAGCCTTCTGTTCTATTGAATTTCTTTGAAATCCATGCGTAAACAAAACCAAAGCCACCGCCGATGAGTACGGTTGTCGCAACTCTCTCATTGACGGTGGCTTTAAAGGTTCTTTTATGAATAAAGTCGTCAGATGTATTTCATTGAGCGTTCTGGCATTTCTCGCAAAGTTTGCCCTTGCGCTTGCAGTATCGCTCACACTGCAAGTTGATGTCGTAACCCAAGAGGGCGCCTAAGATGAAATCCTCTTCCGGACTTAGCTGATACAGAGGACGCGTGACGAGAAGACGGATTGCATCAATACATGATTTTCTCCCGAAAAACAAGTTGATATTGCCGTTGCCAACGGGCTGTGCCACGTAGTCGATACCCTCGTGGCGCAGACGGTTGACCACAGCCTCCTCGTATTTACCGTTGAATGTGTAGAGCACCATGCGGCGCACACCCTTCTCGTACTCATAGATATGATTCATGAGAACTTTCAAGTCAACGGAATTCATCTGCGTCTGCATCATCTTGTGGTCTGTTTAATTATATCAATCCAAATTCTTCTTCAAATCTTCTACCCAAGCGGCAATGCGTGAGTCGGTCTTGTCGTCCTCGTTCACTTCGTCGAGAGCGAGGCGTACGAACTCTCCGTCTACTACGGCTTCAGAGTCGTCGTAGGTGTAGCCGTCGGCCGAAACATGACCGATCATCTTGGCGCCAGCCTCTTTGGCGGCATTGTAGAGCTCAGCCATGCCTCCGCAGAACGTGTCGGAATAGCTCTCTGAGTCGCCGCAACCGAAGACGGCTACAGTCTTGCCCTGCAAGCCTGTCTGCTTGAGTACCTTAACACCGTCGTACCAATCGTCTTGCATCTCTCCTGCTCCCCAGGTGGAGGTGCCGAGAATAAGGACGTCGTATTTGTTGACCACGTCGGCCGTCAAATTCTGGACGTCGATAATCCCGTCGTCCTGCACACCGAGTTGCTGGCCAATTTTCTCTGCCAGGCCCTGGCATGTTCCTGTTGAGGAACCATAAATCACACAGATATTCTTCATTTTAGCTATTTTTTATTTTCTTGTTGTTTTCAGTTGCAAAGTTAGCGGTTTACTCGTTTCGATGCAATACCTAAAATTCATGATTGTTATGGAGCCAATTGGGGGATATACCAAAGATGAAGACCCACCCCTATCCCCTCCCTTTGTAGAGGCTGTAACAAAACCTCCGAGATCTTCACTAGCCAAACCTCCCTACACAAAAAAATTTCTCAAATTCGACAATAAAGTGACAA
>ONYS01000054.1 GCA_900322095.1 uncultured Prevotella sp. | reverse complement strand
TCCTATCGCTTGAGACCCAACGCTCTTGTGAGAGCATTAAGCATGCACAAGAATATTTTCCTTTAAATTCTTATCCACGGAAATAATCCAGTGCGCCGAAATTCATCAAAGTAATTCCTTCGTCGTCAGGAATGACGACGCTCCTAGCAACCCTTCGTCGTCAGGAATGACGACGCTCCGACGCACGCCCGAAGTAAAGACTTTCGTTGATGCCTCATTCAAGTCTCGTTTTTAGCGGCATATTTTTGTTTAGTCCTCAGAAAATCGCTATATTTGCACTCGATGACAAAGAAATCCGTACTCATACTTCTTTGTTTGCTCTTTGCTTTCGTGCAGTGGGCAACGGCGGCGCGCCAGCCAGCTTTCTACCTGAGATGGCAGAAGCTGCCGTCGGACACGCTGTTGAAGATGGGCAATGTTTTCGTCGACCGCGCCGGGGCTCCCGACAGTGCACTGGCTTGCTTCACCATCGTGGCCAACCGCAGTAGCGAGAAGCTTAGCGAGGAGGGACGCAGACAGTGTACACGGGGATATATCGGCAAATGGTATGTTTACTTCTTCCATTTCTTCGATTACTACAAAGCCTACGAGAGTCTCTGCTCAGCCCAGACGTTGGCTGAGGGCTTTGATAGAGAGACCACACGCGTGCTGCTCAACTTTGGCTGCATGTATCAGGCCATAGCTGAACAGACCCAAGACCAGCATACTCTCCAGAAAGCCTACGATTATTTTCGCCGTTGCTTCACACTGGCCCTCAAGAGTCATAACACCGATGTCGACATGGCGTTTGCCAACTTGATCACGGTGAGCTATGACATGGGGAAGTTGTCTTCCATCCGCAAAGAGTGGGCGCAATACCGTGAGCTCCCCTTATTGGCCAAGGATAGCGTCAGAATCTACAACCATCTCTTCTATGAGGGCAAGTTGCTCATGAGTCAGGGCAAATATGTCGAGGCAGAGAAGAAATTTGACACTGTAATCAGTAAGTCGGACGAGAGCCTCGGTCTTATGCGGTTCAGATGCGTCGGCTATATCTACAAAGCTGAGGCACTGGCCGCAAGGCACGACTATTCTGCTGCTGTCGCCTCGTTGCATCAGGCGCTTAGCCTCTCACAGCGGCACAATCTGAAAGATGCCGTCCTGGAGATCTGCGACAAGCTCTCGCATTACTACGCCTTAATGGGAAACAAGGAGAGCAGTCTTCTTTATCGCGGGCAATATCTGCAACTTAAGGACACCGTGCTCAACTATCAGCAGCTGATGAAGGTGAACGAGATGCGGTTTGTCAACAGCATGAAGAAGGTTGACGAGCAGATGCAGCAGGTGAGGCACCGCCAGCAGGTGGAACGGATTGTCAGCCTTGCTGTATTCGTCATCGCCTTGCTCATCGCCATCTTCCTCTGGATTGTGTGGCACAAGAACCGCAGGCTCAGCAAGCAGAACGTCATGCTGTATGAGCGCACCGTGGAGATGATAAAGAAGGAGGAGGACGAGCAGCGCAGGCGAAAGAGCCTGGAGGACGAGCTGGAACAATACAAGCAGAAGGACAGTCAGAAGAAAGAGAAATACCAATATAATAATCTCGACGAGGCCGACAAGGCACGGCTGTGCGAGCAGATCCTAGCCGTGATGGAGAACAGTCCCGAGATTCTCTCGTCCGACTTCACTGCCGAACGGCTGGCGCAGATGGTGGGCTCGAAATATAAATATGTGTCGCACGTAATCAATGAGACCTACGGCTGCAACTTCTCGACCTTCATCAACGAATACCGCATCAAGGAGGCTTGCCGTCGCATCGGTGACCGTGAGCATTATGGCAATCTCACCATCGAGGCCATAGCCCATGAGGTGGGCTTCAAGTCGCGCACCACCTTCATCGCTTCGTTCAAAAAGGTGACGGGACTTACGCCTTCTGAGTATATAAAAATATCGTTAAGCCGCTAAGGAAACTGCTTGTTTGCTTACGTTTTGTGTTCAATAACATGTTGTTGAACGCAAAACGTAATTTTTGTTGCTCGTATTTGCTTCAATTATTATACATTTGCAAATAGAAAAAACAAATCATATTCAATTAAAACCAAAAAAATCACGCTTATGAGAAAGAGATTATTACTTCTAAGTGTGGCCATCCTCACTTTAGGACAGATGGAATGGCACAGACGCTCAGCAGTTCGAAGGCTTTGACAGCAGAGAAAGCAGACGGTCAGAAGGCTGTGAGCACAGCGCGAGTTGCCCAAAAGGCTGACGACGCGACCGACGGTGTGGGCTATTGGGTAGACGCAACCAACTACTTCGATGCCAACGGCAGTTTCTCACTGACAAACGGAGAAAAGGAAAGCTTTCGTGCCAATCTCAAGTTCGATGGCAACAACGTGACGGTGAGCAATCTCTTCGATACATCCGAATGGTCGATCATCTCCACGTATTATGACATCAATGGCACATACGATGCCGCCAACAAGACCATCACGATCAAGACGCCGCGTTATCAAGAGGGAGCCAGTGCCGACCACTACACCCTTTATGGCGATATGAACTATTATGGCGAGCAGTGCTTCATAGCTCTGTTGGCCGGAGATTTCGATACAACGCCTGATGAGAATGGACAGTACGGCCTGTACATGACCGACAGTCTTGTGTTCGACGTCAGCGACGACTTCACCACTCTCACTCCGCGTACGGGCTTCGGCTTGTGGGCCTTAACCGAGAGCGACGGCTATTCCTATGGCAGTCTGATGTTCTACACCAAGAATTCCACGCTCACCAAGATGCCCGAGGAGGCTCTGCTTAGCGTTGTTCCGGATACCATCAGCTTTGAGGGAGCCAGCGTCTCCGTGGGGGCATCGCTTCAGCGCAGCTATACTTTGATAAACAAGGGCCTCAAGGAGGCTACCATATCAGCAGTCGTAAATGCCGAGGATATACAAGTGGCTGCACCAAGAACAATCGGGCCGGGCTCTAAGATTGATGCCTGCGTGGTCTTCAAGCCGCAGCGCACCGGATCTTACTCAGGTTCTGCAACCCTAAGCGGTAACAATGGCGCCACTTCTGCAAAGCTCTACTTTACGGGAACCGTGAATCCCGCTCCCGACTTCAGCCAGGTGGTCAAGGAAGGCAGCGAGACCGTCAACTTCAGTTTGGGCGATGACTTCCCCTATGTCGTCACTGATACCATCACCGGTTATCCTGTAGCTGTGTCGACCAATGTTGGTTCCAACACGCAGTCGCACCTCTTTGCCAACTTTGATGTACCAGCCGGCAAGGTGGGCGTCTTCAGTTGGAAGGGTATCAAGGAAGGCAGCTATTCCAATGGCGTGAAGATCTATCTGAACGACGACTCCGTCATCACAAATGATGCCTACGCTTTTGGAATGGATCAGACAACTTGGAAAGATGATATATCCAATACCCTCGTACTTCAGGAAGGCTCTTACAGAGTGGACTATAACAATGTGACGCAGATGGACTTCTGGAACACAGGCGATAAGACGCTGCGTACTTACCTCTACGACTTCAACCTCCAGCTGATGGATCAGACCGCCCACGCAGCTATGCTCAAGGCCGACAGCTTGGACTTCGGCTCTCACTATTTTGACAAACTGAGTGTACGCGACACGCTGACGGCTAATCTGGTGAACCTGGGCACTGAGCCGCTGAAGGTTATGGCTATCGAAGGCGACGGCGCGTTCAGTGGAGTGGTTCCTGAGAATGAGGTGGAAAGCTTCGGCACGTTGCCTGTGGCCATCACCTATGAGGCAGAAAACGTGGGCGAGTATACGGGCGAAGTGGTCATCAAGACCAATGCCGGTGACTTCACCGTCAGCTGTACGGCCAAGAACGAGGCCATCCCCGTCGACTATCAGGCCATCGTCAAGAACGGTAAATTCTCTTTCAACACGTCTGATCCTTATCCCTTCGCCGTTGAGGCAGATACAGCCTACAACTCTACATCGGGTATGGACAATAACAACAAGAACTCTTTCTTGGAGGCTTCGTTTGAGGTTCCTGAAGGAAAAGTGGGCAAGCTCTCTTGGAAGGCCATAAACTCTTCCCATGACTTCTTCTACTTTATGAACGATACGGTCATGACTACTGGCACGCGTATCACCCTCGACGGAGGAATGATGAAACTGTTTGCAGGCAAAGATGTGGATGCCAGCTCAACCAACTGGACAGCCGACCAGCTCACGTTTGCTCCCGGTCGCCACACGGTGCGCTACTACTTTAAGAAGGCCGACAGCACGCCAAAGTATGAAGACAAGGTGAAGATCTTCGATCTCTCACTCGACCTCACCACAGGCATCAGCACTCCGACAGCTGAAGGCAAGGCCGTTCGCACGGAGATTTATAACCTGGGCGGTCAGGCACAGAACCAGTTGCAGCGCGGCGTCAATATCGTCAAGACCACTTATGCCGACGGACGCGTAGACGTCAGAAAAGTAATCGCTAAGTGAAACCTGCGGGTTTTCACCATAACCTAATTTGCGCTGGGAGTCCCCAAGAGGATTCCCTGCGCTTGTTTTATTTCCCCTTGTAAATTTGTTTTTTTATCCTTTCTCTGCGGTTATTCCAAATTATTGCATTATCTTTGCATAAGAGACAAAAGGAGAACTGAGCAAAGATGATCGACAGAGAAACTGTGGAGAAAATCAAGGCGGCAGCCAACATTGTGGATGTCGTCTCTGAGTTTGTTACGTTGCGCCGCAGTGGCAGCAACTACAAGGGGCTGTGTCCCTTCCACAACGAGAAGACTCCATCGTTCATCGTCTCTCCCGCCCGCGGCACCTGCCACTGCTTCGGCTGCGGCAAGGGCGGCGACTCCGTGAGCTTCATTATGGAGCACGAGCAGATGACCTATCCCGAGGCGCTGCGCTGGCTGGCCAAGAAATACCATATCGAGATCCGCGAACGCGAGCTCACCGACGGAGAGCGTCAGGCGCAGAGCGAGCGCGAGTCGATGTACATCGTCAACGACTGGGCCAACAAGTACTTTCAGGGCCTGCTCCACAACGATCCCGACGGCATTGCCGTGGGCATGCAGTACTTCCGCTCGCGTGGCTTTCGCGACGACGTGATCCGCACCTTCCAGTTGGGGTTTGACCTCCCCGACCGTCAGGCGTTGGGCAAGGCGGCCCTGCAGAAAGGATACCGTGAGGAGTTTCTGCTCAAGACCGGCATCTGCTACAAGAACGACCGCGGCGAGCTCATCGACCGCTACGCCGGGCGCGTGGTGTTCCCCTGGATTGGCGTGAGCGGAAAGGTCGTGGGCTTTACGGCCCGTGTGCTTGATGCCCGCACGAAGGGCGTCAACCAGAAGTACGTCAATTCGCCCGATTCCGAAATCTATCATAAGGCCAACGAGCTCTACGGCATCTATCAGGCCAAGCGCGCCATCGCCAAGGAAGACCGCGTGTATATGGTGGAAGGACAGGCCGACGTCATCTCCATGTATCAGTGCGGCATTGAGAACGTGGTGGCCAACTCAGGAACCGCGCTCACCCTGCAGCAGATTCACCTGCTCCACCGCTTCACCAACAACATCACCCTGCTCTACGACGGCGATGCGGCCGGCATCCACGCAGCCCTGCGCGGTACCGACATGCTGCTTGCTGAGGGCATGAACCTGCGGGTGCTGTTGTTGCCCGATGGCGACGACCCCGACAGCTTCGCCCGAAAACACACTTCTGAGGACTTTCGCAAATACATCGAGTCGCACCAGACCGACTTCATACAGTTTAAGACCGATCTGCTGCTCAAGAACGAGCGTGATCCACAGAAGCGGTCGGAGGGCATCAACTCCATCGTAGCCAGTATTGCGACGATTCCCAACCCGACGCTGCGCGATATCTATCTGCACGACTGTGCCGAGCGCATCGGCATCAACGAGGCGACGCTCATCAACCAGATGAACCAATACATCCGCCAACAGCGCGGACTGCCCGGCCAGCAGACGGCCAATGCCAATCATGGCGCGCCCCCCACGCCCCAACAGCAGCAGAAACTGCAGGAGTCGAAGGTGGAGGCCATGATCGTTAGGGAAGTGGTAAAATGGGGCGACGTGGTCATCTTTGACAACGTGCAGGACGACGAAGGCAATACGTTCTGTTTCACGGTGGCCCAGTACGTCCACTACAACCTCTCAGCCGACGACCTAGAGATGCAGAACCCCATCTACAACCGCATTATCGCCGAGGCTAACGAGCAGAGCGGGAAGGAGGGATTCAAGGCTGAGCCCTACTTCGTGCATCATCCCGACATCGAAGTGAGTCGCGTGGCCATGCAGCTCACGGCAGAGCGCTTCGTGCTCTCAGAGAGTCAGCAGGTGAAGGCTACGCCCGAGACCATCCGCCGCAACGTGATGCACCTGCTGCTCGACTTCAGGCTCGACATCGTGGCGCAGCGCATGCGCGACCTGCAGCAGCAGATCCTCGCCGCCCGCAACGACCGCCAGCGCCTGATGGAGCTCATGGCGCAGTTCAAGGACTATCAGACCATCCGCAACCAGCTGGCCAAGCAGGTTGGACACGACGTCATCTTAAAATAAAAAACTATGAACCTCTACGCAATATTCATCACCCTGCTGTTGATAGCCTCGGCGTTGTTCTTTGGCTACGACCGCTACCGCAACCGTAAGCGTGAGCCGCAACTCACCTTTGACGAGCTGCGCAGGCTGCTGCGCCGGTCGCTGCGTGAGCTTTCGTGCAGTCCGTCGTGGCGGTGGGAGGACCGTGTGCTCACGTGCAACTACGACTATCAGGGTGGCCACTTCCATATCCGTATCAACAGCGAGGACGTGTCGGCAGAGTTGGCGTTCCTCTTCGTCTTTGAGGCGCCGGCCACCGAGGTCGACATCGTACGCCAGCTGGCCAACCTTTGCAATGTCAACAGCCAGTATGTGCGCATCATCTACTCGATGAACGACGACAAGCACAGCGTAGACGTCCACATCCTTGCTCCACTGACACTCAGCCGCGACAATGCCAAGGCGGTGCTGCAGGCCGCGATGGACGAGGCCTTCCAGTGGCGCAATGCCTTCGGTCAGCGATATGAGAGCATGCTGGAGAAGAACCAGGACGACGGGATAAAGGACTATGAGAGCGAGCGCAGTAACTTTTCCCGTGAGATTACTCTGCTCCACGAGCAGGAGATAGCTCATCAGCCTGACATGCCCAACAGCCGCGACAACGCCGACGACCGGGTATCGCTGCGCGGCGTCCTGACAACGCTGCTTGGCATAGAGTCGTTCTTGCCCAAGAGTCTCTACGTAACGGCGGGCGACACCACACGGCGCATCTCCACTGACGACATCAGCGACTATCCCGTTGCCAATGCCATTATTGGAAAGAAGGATGACGGCAGCATGGGATTTATGGCCGACAATGCCGTTATGCGGCTCAGCTTCTACGACAAGCGCCGTCCGGATAAGGAGCGCCGGCTCGTCATCTCGCTTAACAGCGAGGGCCAGGACAGTCAGACGCTCTACTATCGTCTGACGGCTACACTCATTCCTCTCTCGTCCCAGCCGGTAAGTCCGATGGGCAGTCAGGCCAACACCCCGCTCTGCAGGTCGGCGCTCATGGGCTTCGACATTGTAGACCCTCAGAAGAAGCTGAGCGAGTTCTTGTATGTCTGGAAAGATGCGGTCGACAAATTGCAGCGCGGTGAGATTGATAAACTTTCCGACGAGGAGCTTATCCTTGCAAAAGCAACGATACAGCCCGTTGCCCAGGTGTCGTTTTTGGGTATCCGTCGCTTCAACCAAGGTCGTTATCTGGAAGCCATCGGACTCTTGCAGCAGGCTTACGACTACAAGAACGAGGATATGCACAAGCTGCGCCAGCCGAAGGACGACGACTGGAAGACCTACAGCAACATCTGCTTCTATCTGGCGTTCTGCTATATGGAACTGGGGCTCTACAAGCAGGCCTACTACTATCTCGACCTTCTGCTCCCTCAGCGCCGCTATGCCTACACCACGGAGTATGTCAACTGTATGGTCAATGCCCACGACTTGCGGGCGCTCAACATGATCGACCATCTCCTTGAGACGCTGACGCCAGAACCCAGTGATGACGACGAGAAGGACGACGATGAAGATGAGAAGGAGGAAGATGCCTCGCTCGGCAGCTTCCTGAGCTTCCTAAAGCGGCGCAAGAGCTACGTGCTCATAGAGTTCCGCCGCTACGACGAGGCAGAGAAGCTGCTCAAGGAACTGCTCGACGATCCCTCTTCGAGCGACTTTGCCATCAACGAATTGGCTTTTTTGCAAAAACTTAAAACGAAATAAATGTACTACGTAGTAAAAAAACTGGAGGTCTCTGCCAGCCATCATCTACGGCTCAACTATGAGAGCAAGTGTACGCGCGACCATGGCCACAACTGGTGGATAACGGTCTACTGCAAGCGCCGCGATCTGGATGAGAACGGAATGGTGGTGGACTTCGGCCACGTTAAGGCGATGATTGCCGACCGGCTCGACCACCAATGCCTCAACGAAGTGTTGCCCTTCAACCCTACGGCCGAGAACATAGCTCGCTGGGTGGTCGACACCGTGCCCTACTGCTATAGGGCCGAGGTGCGTGAAAGTGAGAACAACTTAGCGATTTACGAGAAAGATGAGCTGTCTGTATAAAGTCAACGAGATTTTCTACAGTCTTCAGGGCGAGGGCTACCACACGGGCCACGCTGCTGTCTTCATTCGTTTCAGCGGCTGCAACCTGAGTTGCTCGTTCTGCGACACGGATTTTTCGGTCTACCGTGAGCTCTCGGCCAGTGAGATTACGGCCCAGGCCAAGTCGCTCTGTCCCAACGATCCCGTGCCGCCGATGATCGTGCTGACCGGTGGCGAGCCCACCTTGCAGGTCGATGCCGAACTCATCGAGGCGCTCCACGTGGCAGGATTCCCTCTTGTGGCGATGGAGAGCAACGGCACGCACCGTCCGCCCGAGAATCTCGACTGGCTCTGCGTGTCGCCGAAGTGCAAGACCGAGGTCAAGCACTGCGATGAACTGAAGTTGATCTTCGACGGCTCCGGGCGCATCAATACCTACGGCATTACGGCCGACCACTACTATCTGCAGCCCTGCGATACGGGCGACGGGCAGCGCAACGCCGCGATCGTGGAAGAATGTGTGGAATACATCAAACGGCATCCGGCATGGCAGCTCAGTCTGCAGACCCATAAATTGGTCGGGTTCAAATAAATAGAGGTATGGTCTATCTTCACGGGTTGTTTCTGGTAGCTTATGTAGCCGTCATCATCGCGATGATGGTCACGGTACTTATGGACCACCGCCAGCCGTCGAAGACCATGGCCTGGCTTCTCGTGCTCGCCTTCCTGCCCCTGGTGGGCATCGTGCTCTACATCTTCTTCGGCCAGAACGTTCGTCGCGAGCGCTACGTCTCCAAGCGGTCGCTCGACCAGTTGTCGAAACGGCAAGCTTGGGTCTACGCCGAGCAGAAGAACTTCAAGATCAAGGAAGAATATCGCGACCTGATTCACCTCTTCTACAACCAGAACGGCGCCTTGCCTTTCAAGGACAACGAGGTGGAAATCTACACCACCGGCTATGAGTTTTTCGGTTCGCTGCTGCAGCAGATAGGTATGGCCCAGCAGAGCATCCACATCGAGAGCTATATCTTCTCCGGTGACGAACTAGGATCGCTCATCGCCGACGCCCTCATCGACAAGGCTCGGCAGGGCGTGGAGGTGAGAATCATCTACGACGACGTGGGCTGCTGGAACGTTCACAACAGCTTCTATGAGCGCATGCGCAACGAGGGTATTGAGGTCCATGCGTTCTTCCCCGTTAAGTTCCCCGCCTTCACCAGTAAGATGAACTACCGCGACCACCGCAAGCTCATCGTCATCGACGGTGAGGTGGCCTTTATCGGAGGCATGAACATCGCCACCCGCTACGTCAAGGGCAACAGTCAGGGCCCATGGCGCGACACGCATCTCATGATTCGTGGTGGTGGAGTGTATGGCGTGCAGCATGCCTTCCTTCTCGACTGGTATTTCGTCGACCGAACGCTCATCAGCGACCGGGCATACTATCCGCCTATTCCGGCAGATGTCAAGTTCAATCCCGAGGAACCTATCCTGGCGCAGGTGGTGATGAGCAGTCCCATTGCCACATGGCCCGACATAGAGCAAGGCTATGTGCGCATCCTGCTTCAGGCTAAGAAGTACGTCTATCTTGAGTCGCCCTACTTTATCCCGTCAGAACCGGTGCTCTTTGCCCTGCGTGTGGCGGCTCTCGCGGGAGTCGACGTGAGGCTGATGATTCCCTATCAGACGGATTCTAAGCTTGTGGGCTGGGCCAGCCGGTCGTTCGTGTTTGAGACTTTGGAGGCCGGCGTGAAGGTAGAGCTCTACAAGAAGGGATTCAACCACACGAAGATGCTCGTCTGTGACGACATCATCTCCACCTGCGGATCCACCAATCTCGACCTGCGCAGCTTCGAGAACAATTTCGAGTCGAACGTATTCTTCTATGGTGAGTCGATGGCGCGCCGGCTGAAGAAAGTCTTCCACGACGACGAGCGCGACTGCATTCGCATAGAGGATGCCTATGAGGTGGAACAGCAACCCTTCTTGCTGCGATTGTGGGAGAGCATCATCCGATTGCTCAGTCCGCTGCTCTAAATTTATAAGTAAATATCAAAAACTAACAGATATAAAAATATGAGGATTAAAAAAGTATTAGCATTCTTATTATTCATTCCGTTCATGGCTACTGCCTGGGCGGGCACAGACTATACGCAGTATGTCAACCCATGGATTGGAACGGGCGGCCACGGCCATGTGTTTCTGGGTGCCAACGTGCCTTGGGGATACGTCCAGTTGGGTCCCACCGAGAATACGCGCGGCTGGGACTGGTGCTCGGGCTATCACATCAGCGACTCCGTACTGATCGGCTTCGGTCATCAGCATCTCAGCGGTACGGGAATCGGTGATCTGGGCGACTTTGCCTTTCTGCCCGTTGCCCGTAGCGGACAGCGCGACATCATCTTCAGTCATGGCGCAGAGACCGTCGTGCCGGGATATTATTCCATCTCGCTCCACGACCCCAATGTCTTTGTGGAACTCACCGCCACAAAGCGTTGCGGATTCCATCGCTACACCTATGCTCCCACGACGCAGACCTGCCGGCTGGCCATCGACCTGAAGCAGGGAATCGGCTGGGACAAGATGACCGACGCTAATCTGGAGCAGGTCGACGCCAAGACGCTGCGCGGCTACCGCATGTCTAAGGGTTGGGCCGTTGACCAGCGCGACTATTTCTACGTGCGCTTCTCCAAGCCCGTGACGATGACGGCTTTGGATTCCGCGCGTTGGGAGTTCACGTTCGACAACAGCAACGAGCCGCTGCTCGTGAAGGTAGGCCTGTCGGCTGTGAGCGAGGACAACGCACGCCTCAATCTCGACAAGGAAATTTCCGGTTGGGACTTCAACGGCTGTGTGGCACAGGCCCGTCAGCAATGGAACGACGAGCTCTCGAAAATTCAGATTGAGACACCCGATACCAATGCACGCACCATCTTCTATACAGCCATGTATCACACGATGACGGCGCCTTCAGTGTTTAACGATGTCAATGGTGACTATCGCGGTGCCGACGGCAAGGTGCACAAGGGCGACTTCCAGAACTACACCACTTTCTCGCTTTGGGATACTTATCGTTCGGCCCATCCGCTGATGACGCTCATCCATCCCGACATGCTGAGCGACATGGGCGAGACGCTGATCAACATCTTCCGCCAGCAGGGCAAGCTGCCCGTGTGGCACCTGATGGGTTGCGAGACCGACTGCATGGTGGGCAATCCGGGCGTGATCGTGCTAGGCGACCTCGTTCTGAAAGGAAAGGTGAAGGATCCGAAGGCTGCTTTTGAGGCCATGAAGAAGAGCTGTATGCTCGACGAGCGTGGCATGGACCTGCTCAAAGAGTACGGCTACCTTCCTTACGATAAGAACCAGAGCATAGAGACCGTGTCGAAGACGCTCGAATATGCTATCGCCGATGATGCCGTGGCCCGTGTGGCCAAGATGTTGGGCTACACGAGTGACTATAAATACTTCTACAACCGCAGTAAGTCTTATCGCAAACTGTTCGACACCAATCTTCAGTTCATGCGCGGTCGCAGTGCTGACGGCAAGTTCCGTGAGCTTTTCAATCCCTTCCATGCCGCTCACGAGCAGGATGACTACACTGAGGGTAACGCCTGGCAGTACACTTGGCTCGTGCCGCAGGATCCTCACGGACTCATCAGCCTCTTCGGCTCGGAGTCCTCGTTCGTCACGAAACTCGACTCGCTCTTTTTTGTTGAGGGCGATATGGGTGCTGAGGCTTCACCCGACATCAGCGGTCTGATCGGCCAGTATGCCCAGGGCAACGAGCCCAGCCACCACGTGATCTACTTCTACGACTACGCCGGACAGCCTTGGAAGGCAGCCAAGCTCTTGCGCCGTACATTCAGCGAGATGTACAAGAACGATCCCGATGGCCTCTGTGGCAATGAGGACGTGGGCGCTATGTCGGCATGGTACGTGCTCTCTTCTATGGGTATGTATCAGGTAGAGCCTGCTGGCGGCAAGTATGTCTTCGGCACGCCGCTCTTCGACAAGGCAACCCTCAATGTGGGCAACGGCCGCACGTTCACTATCAAGGCCACGAACAACAGCGACAAGAATATCTATATCCAGCGTGTGCTGCTCAACGGAAAGAACTACACCCGCAACTACATCAACTACAACGACATCGTGCGGGGTGGTACGCTCGAGTTCGTGATGGGCGCCGAGCCGTCGAAGTTCGGTACCGCCAAGAAGGACAGACCCTAATACAACGTGGGAACGGCAGAGCCTCAGTGACTGCGCCTTACCCACATGATTTATGACGTATGCATATCAGTGAATTCATCTCATTAATCATCAAACGATTTGGAATGGAGCCCACCGCCGACCAGCGGCGGGCTCTTTCCTGTTTTGGCAGTTTCCTGGCCGACCGTTCCGACCGCTGCGTAATGATCATGCGGGGTTCGGCCGGTACGGGAAAGACATCGCTTGCAGCGGCTATGGTAGACACGCTTCACGCGTTGGGACAGAAGCTGCAGCTCATGGCGCCCACCGGACGTGCGGCGAAAGTCTTCTCTGTGCACTGTCATCTGCCAGCATCCACCATCCACCGCCGCATCTACCGTCGCAAGTCGTCCATCGCAGGCAGCTTCAGTCTCAACGACAATCTGTATCGCAATGCGCTCTTCGTCGTCGATGAGGCCTCGATGATCAGTGGTCAGGCTTCGGGCGAGACGGTGTTCGGCACGAATTCCCTGCTCGACGACCTGCTCAGCTACGTCTATGGCGGAGAGAATTGCCGGTTGTTGCTCATTGGCGATACGGCCCAGCTGCCGCCCATCGGCGAGGAGGAGAGTCCGGCGCTCCAGACGAAAGTGCTCCAAGCCTACGGTATGCACGTTTACGAATGCGACCTGAAACAGGTGGTCAGACAACGGCTTGACTCGGGAATTCTTTGGAACGCCACCATGCTGCGCTCGCTCATCACCCACGATGAAGTGACCCAGTTGCCCAAAATCCGTTTTCAGGGCTTTGCCGACATCGTGATGATGCCCGGTGCGGAAATTGTAGAGTCCATCGCCTCGAGCTACAGCCACGTGGGCGAGGACGAGACGATGGTCATCACGCGGAGCAACAAGCGCGCCAACATATATAATATAGGTATACGCAACACCGTTCTCGACCGCGAGGAGGAACTCGTGCGGGGCGACCAGCTGATGGTGGTGCGCAACAAGTATCTTGCCGACGACCAGCCCGTGAGTTTCATTGCCAATGGCGACCGCGCCGTGGTGGTGAGTGTCCACAACTTCCGCGACCTTTATGGCTTCCATTTTGCCGATGTTACGCTGCGTTTTCCTGACTATGACGACTTTGAGCTCGAGTCGACGGCCATTCTCGACACGCTCCACAGCGACGCACCGGCCCTAACGCCCGAGCAGTCGCAGCAACTGTATGAGCGGGTGATGGAGGACTACGCTGACATGCCCCGCAAGACGGAGCGGATGGCGAAACTGAAGGACGACAGCTATTACAATGCCTTGCAGATAAAATACGCCTATGCCGTCACCTGCCACAAGGCGCAGGGCGGACAGTGGGCGCATGTCTATCTTGACCAAGGTTACATGACCGACGATATGCTCACGCCCGACTACATTCATTGGCTTTATACGGCCTTCACGCGTGCTACGGAGAAATTGTTCTTGGTCAATTGGACAAAAAATCAGACCGATACAAAATAAACAAGAACGTATAGCGTTTTTACAGTAAAACCCATTAAATACCTGTCAAAATGAAAGGAATTCTATTGCTGCTTGTGCTGGCTTTATTGAATTTCTCTCTGCCCGTTGAAGCCCTGAATCTCCGTGGTCTGACATGGGGGGTGCGATCGGAAGGTCGTCAAATATACCATGACAGATTATGAGCACGACGTTGTCTATGATGTTAAATTAGGAAGAGGGCTCGTCTATTATAATATAGTATATAAGGGCTTGCCTGTAAAAGAAATTAATTTCTTCTTCAGTCCCGGTGGGAGTTTTTTTATTGTCCTATGTCATGCGTACGAGATGCAAGGACCTCGAAGAAGCCTAGAAGTTGGAGATGGAGTGGCTGGACAACTTTGCTGTCACTTATAAGAAATTGCGTAAGGACGCAGCAGGCTTTCCCCTCTACCAGTTGCGTGATGCCCAGGATAAATTTGCCGGTGTGATGCATGTCGTTCATAAGGGCAAGGTTTACACCGTAGAGTATATCAATTGGGATGAGAACGACGCCACCGCTACCTTGGAATTCAAGGACTATCTGGAATAGTAGGGAATCCTCCTATCTCACGAGGGTCTTGTGGGCCGTATTGTCTGACATCCTGACGATATTGACGCCGCGTTGAGGCTCGTTGAGTTGCTGGCCCTGAAGGTTGTAGCGTGCGGTTTCCTCGGCGGTTTCATCTGTCTTTGTGGGCGGAGCACTGACATTCGTAGCTTCGTCGATGTCATCAGTGATGTCGACGAGAGGCTGAGTCTGCACCCAGTTGCCATAGCCGTTGGTCTCATTGTAGTAGTTGCACAGCAGTGAGGTGGGGTAGAGCGTCACCACGGTAGAGGGCAGATATACATGCGAGATGTTTTCCGTCTTGCTGGCTTTCAGCAGGGCGTTCGGCGCAATAGCCAGCGTGCCCGGAGTCGCACTCACGGCGTAGCCCGCGTCGTAGTAGAGCACCGAAACGAGCGTCGTGCCGTTGTTGCCATACAAGGCCGTAGTGGAATAGGCGATACCTCTGACCGCTACCGATGATGACTTCACCACAAACGGTCCGTTGATGGAACCGTTGTCGCCCAACTGTGCGTAGCTGTTGATGGCCATCAGTACGCAGGATAATAATAGAATCAGCTTTTTCATCTTTTTTCTATTGTTTTTTATTTCTGACCGTTCATCTTCATCTTTTCTTCTTTTCTCTTATACCACCATACCACGAATACCAAATACACTGAGAGTAATAGAATTTACCCCCAGTTGCTGTTGCTCACGTCGAAAGGCCAGTCAAAAAAATATCGTGTGAGTTTATCGGTGATGATGAACAGTGTTTTCATATAGATAAACATCAGGGCGCAGTCGACGACTGCTTTTGCTGCTATTTTGGCTATCTTTTTCGGTTTAGATTCTTCCATTGCGCTGTTGATTGTTAGTCTCTGCAAATTTACTAAAAAATACCGGGCGGGCAATCCTTTCTGGGATTTTTCTTGAGGGGACGGAAGGCAGCGGGGATAGGCGCTATAGTTGCTATAGGCGCTATAGTCGCTATAGCTACCTATCACGCCTTTTCTGCGGCGTCTCATAATCTGCACAATCAGCTTGTTTTGTGCAATGTCGACTGCACAAATTGCTTTTTTAAGTGCAATTATTTGTGTATCATATAAAAAGTTAGTAATTTTGCAACGATTTTTTAAGAATTGGATAATAAATCACAACGTGGGCAAAGATGCCATGACAGCCGAAGGAACGGTCAACCGTGCCGCGCTGCCCGCCATCTTCAACCCCGAAGATTTAAATGCCCTGGAGCAGGCTTTGCGACTCAAGGAGCAAAACCCTGGCAGCACCGTTGGTGTGCTCACGATGGGCCCTCCCCGTGCAGGCGAGATCATCCGTCAGGGACTCTATCGTGGAGCTGACACCGGATGGCTGCTCACCGACCGCTTGTTTGCTGGTGCCGATACGTTGGCTACATCCTACGCCTTGGCCACGGCCATCAAGAAGATTGGCGATGTGGATATCGTCATCGGCGGTCGTCAGGCTATTGATGGTGATACCGCACAGGTGGGACCACAGGTGGCTCAGAAGTTAGGACTCAACCAGGTGACCTACGCCGAGGAGATTCTCAAGATCGAGAATGGCGTCGCCACTATCCGTCGCCATATCGATGGTGGCGTAGAGACCGTAGAGGCACCTCTGCCCGTGGTGATCACGGTCAATGGAAGCGCCGCTCCCTGCCGTCCATGCAACGCCAAACTCGTGATGAAATACAAATACGCTACCTGCCCGATGGAGCGCAAGGGCGACGAGCCCTGGGCTAAGCTCTACGAAGAGCGTCCCTACCTCACGCTCAACCAGTGGAGCGTGGCCGATGTCAACGGCGACCCGCAGCAGTGCGGTCTCTCTGGCTCGCCCACAAAGGTGAAGGCAGTTCAGAGCATTGTGTTCCAAGCTAAGGAGAGCAAGACGCTCACCAGTTCCGACGCCGATGTGGAGGGACTCGTGAAAGAACTGCTCGACGAGAAAATCATTGGTTAAACCCATCCAAAAAACAGAACAAAAGAATGAACAACGTATTTGTATATTGTGAAATTGAAGGCACCACCGTGCAGGAAGTTTCTCAGGAACTTCTGACCAAAGGCCGCAAGCTGGCCGACAAGCTCGGTGTTGACCTCGATGCCGTTGTTGCCGGCACTGGCATCAAGGGCAAAGTGGAAGATCAGATTCTGCCCTATGGTGTAGACAAGCTCTTCGTCTTCGATGCAGAGGGACTCTTCCCCTACACCTCGGCTCCTCATACCGACATCCTCGTCAACCTCTTCAAGGAGGAGAAACCGCAGATTGCCCTGATGGGCGCCACGGTGATTGGCCGCGACCTCGGTCCCCGCGTTTCCTCTTCGCTGACCAGTGGCCTCACCGCCGACTGTACGCAGTTGGAGATTGGCGACTACGACGACAAGAAGACCGGCAAGCACTATTCTAACCTGCTCTATCAGATTCGTCCCGCTTTCGGTGGCAACATCGTCGCTACCATCGTCAACCCCGACCATCGTCCCCAGATGGCTACCGTACGCTCTGGCGTTATGCAGAAAGCCGTCTATGAAGGCAAGGCCAAGGGCGAGGTGGTCTATCCCGACGTGGCCAAGTACGTGCCCGAGGTAGACTATGTGGTGAAGGTCATCGACCGTCATGTGGAGGCTGCCAAGAACAACCTCAAGAGTGCTCCTATCGTTGTGGCCGGTGGCTATGGCATGGGTTCGAAGGAAGGCTTCGACATGCTCTTCAAGTTGGCCAAGGAACTTCATGGCGAGGTTGGTGCCAGCCGTGCTGCAGTAGATGCAGGCTGGGTGGACCACGACCGTCAGATTGGTCAGACCGGTCTCACCGTACATCCCAAGGTGTACATCGCTTGCGGTATCAGCGGTCAGATTCAGCACATCGCCGGCATGCAGGATGCTGGTATCATCATCTCTATCAACAGCGATCCTGATGCCCCCATCAACAAGATTGCCGACTACGTGATCAACGGTACGGTGGAAGAAGTAGTACCGAAGCTCATTAAATATTATAAGCAGAATACAAAGTAAATATTTAGGAAGTCAAAGAAGTTAGAAGAAGTTATAGGGAAGTTAAAGGACATTAGTCTGTTCCCTTAAAAGGTAATCCTAAATGAATAAGGATTTTCGAGATATTATCGCTTGGCAGAAGGCTCATCAGTTTGTTCTGATGGTCTATGATGCAGTGAAAAGTTTCCCTGACGAAGAAAGATACGCACTGAGGTCTCAATTCACAAGGGCAGCTGTCTCGATTCCTGCAAACATTGCTGAAGGCTTTAAGAAACTGAGTAAAGCGGATAAACTGCGTTTCATGAATATTGCCCAGGGAAGTCTTGAAGAATGTCGCTATTACATCATTCTTTCAAAGGACTTGGGATATATTAATGAGAAATTGTATAACCAACTTTTCAATAGCATAGAAATAACAAGTAGGTTTCTTAATTCTTACTGTCACGCGATAGTCACTGATAATGGTATTAAACGTGACAGTCTGTAGGTGATGTCCAAAGAGGAGATTATCAGTAATGTCTCTTAACTTCCCCTTAACTTCAATAACTTCCTATAACTTCCCCCAATAAAGCAAGAAAGCAAATGTCAAATTATTATAGTGATCATCCTGAAATAGGATTTTATCTGGGTCATCCGTTGATGAAGCGCATAGTTGACCTGAAGGAACGCAACTATGTCGACAAGGACAATTACGCTGATGCCCCCGTATGTTTTGAGGACGCCATTGAGAACTACAAGCGTCTGCTTGAAATCACAGGCGATGTGGCTGCCAACGTCATCGAGCCCAACTCTGAGAGCGTAGACCTCGAAGGTCCGCATCTCGAGAACGGACGTATGAAATATGCCAGCAAGACCTACGAGAACCTCGACGCTACGCGCAAGGCCGGTCTGTGGGGACTCTCTATGCCCCGCCGCTACGGTGGCTTGAACATCCCCAACAGCGTGTTCTCCATGCTGTCTGAGGTGGTGTCGGCTGCTGACGCCGGTTTCCAGAATGTCTGGTCGCTGCAGTCGTGTATCGACACCCTTTACGAGTTCGGTTCTGAGGAGCAACGCCAAAAGTACATTCCCCGTGTCTGCGCAGGCGAGACCATGAGTATGGACCTCACCGAGCCCGATGCTGGTAGCGACTTGCAGCGCGTGATGCTCAAGGCCACTCAGGATGCTGACGGCACTTGGCGTCTCAATGGCGTGAAGCGTTTCATCACCAACGGCGACTCCGACATCCACCTCGTGCTGGCCCGTTCTGAGGAAGGCACTACTGATGGCCGCGGACTGTCTATGTTCATCTACGACAAGCGCAATGGTGGCGTCGACGTGCGTCACATCGAGAACAAGCTCGGTATCCACGGTTCACCTACCTGCGAGCTCGTGTTCAAGAATGCTCCTGCAGAGCTCTGCGGCAGCACTCGTCTCGGCCTTATCAAGTATGTGATGGCTCTGATGAACGGTGCCCGTCTCGGCATCGCCGCACAGAGCGTCGGTGTTGAGCAGGAAGCCTACAACGAAGGACTGGCCTACGCCAAGGAGCGCTCTCAGTTTGGCAAGAAGATCATCAACTTCCCCGCCGTCTACGATATGCTGAGCCGCATGAAGGCAAAGCTCGATGCCGGCCGTTCGCTGCTCTATCAGACAGCTTGCTACGTCGACATCTATAAGGCCCTCGAGGACATCTTGCGCGACCGCACCCTCACTCCCGACGAGCGCAAGGAGATGAAGAAGTACAGCCGTCTGGCTGATGCCTTCACTCCGCTGGCAAAGGGTATGAACTCTGAGTACGCCAACCAGAACGCCTACGACGCCATCTCTATCCATGGCGGTTCAGGCTTCATCATGGAGTATAAGAGCCAGCGCCTCTATCGCGACGCACGTATCTTCTCTATCTATGAGGGTACGACGCAGTTGCAGGTGGTGGCTGCCATCCGCTATATCACCAACGGCACCTATCTGGGCATTATCCGTGAGATGCTCGACGAGGAACTCTGCGACTGCATGAAGCCGCTCCGCGACCGTGTAGCCAAGCTCGTCGACCTCTACGAGAAGTGTGTTGAGAAGGTGAAGGCTGCCGGCAATCAGGAGCTGCACGACTTCCTGGGCCGTCGTCTCTACGACATGACCGCTGAGATCGTGATGTCACTGCTCATCATGAAGGATGCCTCCAAGGCTCCCGAGCTCTTCAAGAAGAGCGCCAACGTCTATGTTCGCATGGCTGAGGAGGATGTGCTGGGCAAGGCTGCCTACATCGAGAACTTCAACGTTGAGGACCTCGACAGCTTCCGTGCTGCTGAGGCTGAGACCGAAGAATAAGATTTTTCTTCGTTCATTATATCAGAAGGCCTGTCTGCAAGATTGTAGACAGGCCTTCTGTTTTTAATTCACAATTCATAATTGGCTGGCGCGGCAGTTTAATTCAACATTCGGCATATAATAAGATTGTGGCCATTCGTAACGAACATCTTTCGTGACGACCGTCACGTTTCTTCGTGTCGACCATCACGTTCATGCGTGACGACCGTCACGTTTCTTCGTGACGACCATCACGTTGTTTTGTGACGACCGTCACGAGACATGGTCACATTATTTCGACCACACAACGTCACGTGACAAATGTCACGTTTCTTCGTGACAACTGTCACGCTCGCTCGTGACAATTGTCACGCTCGTCCGCGACAACTGTCACGTTCATTCGCGACAATTGTCACGAGACATTGATCAACCATAAAACAGTGTAGTTTAACGCTTTGCATTCTAAACTTCAGGAAATATCCAGAGCGCCCTTCTTTGTTGATTTTTGTCTTACAGTCCTATATCGAGGAAGCAAGTAAGGATAAAGGAATGTTAAACTCATTCTTAATGCTCTAACAATCAAAACTTTTTCGTAAATTAGCCCTCTGAAATCACTAACACAATAAACATGAAAACAAAACTTATTTTAGCGGCATTGGCTTTCGCGGCCACCTCGGGGTTTGCTCAGACGCAAAGCTCGGGTATTGACTTGTCCAATCTGGACACTTCGGTCAGGCCGGGCGACAACTTCTATCAGTACGCAGCCGGCGGTTGGCTCAAGACGCATCCTCTCGATGCGGAGCATTCCGACAACGGTGCTTTCACCGACCTTTATGAGCAGAATCAGAAGCGCATACAGGAGATCATCATGCAATACGCCTCTCATCCGCAGCCTCAGGGCACTCTGGAGCAGAAGATCGGCTCGCTCTACAACCTCATGATGGACAGCGTTCGCCTCAACCGTGAGGGATGGGCACCTCTGAAACCGCAGCTCGACCGCATCAAGGCCATCAGCGACCGCAAGGAGTATCAAATCGTTACGGCTCAACTCGACCGTACGGGTTGCTCCACGATGATGTTCGGTATGGGTTGCGGTAGCGATATGCGCAATGCCGACTGGAACCTCGTCTCCTTCGGACAAGGCGGACTGGGACTCGGCACCCGCGACTATTATCTCTCCGACGAGGCCCAGAACAAGCGCGTGCTCGAAGCCTACAAGAAATATCTCAAACAGCTCTTCGTGCTCACCGGCGACGATGAGGCCACGGCCCAGAAGAAGATGGAGACCGTGCTGGCCATCGAGACCCGCATCGCAAAGGCCAGCTACGACAACGTGAAGCTGCGCGACGTGGATGCCAACTACCATAAGATGAGTTACATGCAGCTCGTCCGCGATTATCCCGGCATCGACTGGGGCAACGTGCTGCTCGCTTCCGGTTTCCCTGCCATTGACTCTGTCGACGTCAGTCAGCCAGAACCGATTCATGAGGTGGAGAAAATCCTCAACGACACTCCGCTCGAAGACCTCAAGGTCTATGCCGAGAGCAAGATCATGACTGGCGCCAGCGGTATGCTGAGCGACGAGTTCCGCAAGGCTGCGTTCGAGTTCAACTCCGTCATGAGCGGCGTTAAGGTCGACCGTCCGCGCTGGAAGCGTGCCGTGAGTCTGGTCAGCGGCAGTCTGGGTGAGGCCATCGGCAAGATTTATGTGGAGAAGTACTTCCCTGAGTCGAGCAAGAAGCGCATGCTCGAGCTTGTGCACAACCTGCAGAAGGCCCTCGCACAGCGCATCGACGCCGCCACGTGGATGGGTGCCGAGACGAAGGCTCAGGCCAAGGACAAGCTCTCCAACTTCATCATCAAGATTGGCTATCCCGACAAGTGGAAGGATTACAGCGGACTGCAGGTGGTCGACTCGCTGAGCCTCTACGAGAACATGCGCCGCATCGGTCTCTGGATGAGCGACGACTACATCGCCCGCCATGTCAACAAGCCTGTCGACAAGATGGAGTGGGGCATGACTCCGCAGACTATCAATGCCTACTATAACCCCACGACCAACGAAATTTGTTTCCCCGCTGCCATCCTGCAGCCTCCCTTCTTCGATCCTAATGCCGACGACGCAGCCAACTATGGCGGCATCGGCGGTGTGATTGGTCATGAGATGAGTCACGGATTCGACGACCAGGGCTCTCAGTTCGACAAGACCGGCAACCAGCACGACTGGTGGACACCGGCCGACAAGAAGAACTTCAACGCCCGCACGAAGGTGCTGGCCGACTACTTCAGCAACTTTGCGGTGCTGCCTGGCGTGAAGATCAACGGCAAGCAGACGCTCGGCGAGAACATCGGCGACAATGGCGGTCTGAACATTGCTTTCACTGCTCTGAAGAATGATATGAAGGAGAAAGACCTGGGCGTGAAGGATGGCTTCACTCCCGAGCAGCGCTTCTTCCTCTCCTGGGCCCGCGTTTGGGCTTCCAACCAGACTCCGGAATATGTACAGCTCATCGTCACGAGCGACGTCCACTCTCCCAACATGGCCCGCGTCAATGCTGCCCTGCCGCAGATCGACGGTTGGTATGATGCCTTCAAGGTGAAGAAGGGTGATAAGATGTTTTTTCCCAAGAATAAGCGCGCCCATATCTGGTAAGCGCTTGGCTGATTAATAATAAAAAACGGTCGCCCGCACAATGCTGTGCGGGCGACCGTTTTTTATTGGGGTTATCGGACTTTTCGGATTTTTCCGACTCCTGTTTTCGTCATTGGGACACCCAAATTTCAAGACCGAGTGCTCATATCGACCAAATCATATAGTTTACGTTGTTCCTCATCCATTCCAAGTATCCT
>ONYS01000068.1 GCA_900322095.1 uncultured Prevotella sp. | reverse complement strand
CCCCACACAAAGGAACAGGAAGCTCAAAATCAAAGTTAGTCTTCTCTCCATAGAATTATAGCTGTTGCTCATTAATAAATTATTGTCAGCATTGATTAATATGTTTATATCTTCTCCAGCATTGGGCTTCGCAAAGCAATGATGCCGTCAAAAAAGTCTCTCTAAATTGCGCCCCGGCCACAAGAAATGAGCCAAGACTTAGTTCTCACGGAAACATTCAACAAACTGTCGGCTTTCTGAGTGTTAACTTACACTTTTTAGGCTTTCATTTTGATTTAGTTCCACTTTGCAAATATAGTATAATTTTGTTAACGTAACAAATTATTAACACTGCCGATTTATGAATTAAACATAATTTAACTAAGATAGCGTTGAGTTTTGCTAAAATAGTTGTGGGCAAGGGGCTTGGAGGAGGTTTCAGATTAGAAGTTGGGGGGGGGAGATGGGGGTTATGGGGTAGATGGGGAGAATGGGAGACGATCCGCGGATGACAACGGACGATTGGGCTTTGAATTGTGATGATTCGTTGAAAGGTTGGCCGGGGCCCTCCCCTACTCTATCTCGTGAAGGCGGCGCGCCGATGGGCAGGGACGACGTATTTACTTATTTTAAGCATCGCATTTCACTTTATTAAAGGATAATGGGGAATTTAAACAGGAATGAACCAAAAGCCAAATACAGCGGTTAGATGATTGCTGACAGCTGTCGGCAGAACTGCTGACAGCTGTCAGCAGATCTGCTCTCAGCTGTCAGCAGTTCTGCTGTCAATTGTCAGCAACCATCAAATAATTCATAATTCACAATTCATAATTCATAATTAGGCTGGCGCGGCAAAGCTAGGTTCAGACAACTATATAAAAGCTAGGTTCAGACAACTATATATAGGTATAATATATAAGATAGGTATAAAGACGACAAAAGCCGACGAGACATCATTGAGATGCTCGTCGGCTTCGTTGCTAGTTATCGTAATTTATGTTCTAATGGCTTATCTCACCACCACCTTCTGGCTGGCCTTCACACCATTGCTCTGGGTTTTCACCACGTAGATGCCCTTGGCAAGGCGGACGGTTGATGGATTAGCAGACTCGTTGACGAGACGGCCGGCTGTGTCGTAGACCCATGCGTGGTCGGCACCCTCGATGAAGAGCAGACCGTCGGCTGTACGTACGGTGGCTTCAGACTTATTGTTGTTGACCGTATTGATGGCGGTTGCATCGGGGAAGTTCACGCCAGTGTCCCACCACAGACGAGTGGCCATCAGGTCGGGACCACCGAGGGCGGGAATACCCGTTGTGTTGAGGTCCTTGATGGTCTGGGGATCGTCGGAAGCCCAGGGGATACGACGCATCTGGTCGCCCTGCTTCAGCGAACCGTCGCCGTCGGCAACGTTGAGAACGGGGAAGAGTTTGGGATAGCCCGTACGGCGCAGGTCAACCCAAGCCTCGAAGCTGTAGGGGAAGGAAGCGATGTACTTCTGGGTGATGATCATCTCGAGTTTGGTCTCGCGGTCGAGGCTCTCGTTCCACTTCACGCCAATCTTCGTCACGCTGGGCATATCGGGTGTGTTGCCGGTGGGGTCTACATAAGTGTAGTCGAGAGGCTTCTCGATGTTCATGTAGTCGTCTACATATTCGTTGTAGCGGTTGCCGTCCATGTCTCGGTCCTCGAGGAAGGCATTACGGATACCAGCCTCATAGAACTCCTGAGCCGTTCCGCCCATGTTCCATCCACGAAGCGCGCCCTCGGCACGAAGGAACTGCACCTCGCTGAGCTTCATGATGTAGCAGGGAGGCATCATCTCGCCCAGATATTCATTATCGAGCTTACTGAAGGCGATGTAGGAGTTGGCACCCACAGCCTGTCCGATGCCGGGCACCGTACCGTCGCGCATACCCACGAGGCGCTCGTCGGGCTGCGTCATGGCAGGAGCGGTACCCTCGGTGCCGGTCTTGGTGATAGGATCAGAGTTGTAGCGGAAGAGATACTTGCTGTAGGGATGGTCGAGACTCATGAGCAGGCTCTCGAAAGAAGCACTCAGGCGAGAGTCGCCCCACTCAGAAACCTGAATCAGCGGGTGGCTGAAGCCCATCGTCGAGGTGAAGAGAGCCACCTCCTGAGAAGCGTCCTCAATCACGCCACTGGCCACGGCCTCCTCGGCCCACTTCTTTGCGGTCTCGGGCTCAACGGAAGCAATGTGGATGGCCATGCGCAGCTTCAGCGAGTTGGCGAAGCGGGCCAGGACGTCCATGCCATTCTTCTGATAGTTGACGTTCTTATAGAAAGGCAGCTGACCGCTGAACACGCTGTTCAGGTTCTTCTTGTACCAGTCGGGACGGTTGGAGAAGTTCTTGAAGCAAGCCACGATGTCGCGGATGTTGGCCTCCACGGTGTAGTAGACGGTCTTCATGCTCTCGTAGGTGAAGGGCGAGGCGTCGCGGTTGTTCTTGAAGTCGGTGTAGGGCACGGGGCCGAAGAGGTCGACGTTCTCGATGGCTGCATAATCGTAGAAGAGCAGGTAGGCAGCCTTGAGCTCGGGGATGTTGTTGATATTGTCGTCGTTCAGGATGGGTACAACGCCCTGACGCACGTAGTCGTAGCCGGCCTTGGGTCCGCTGATGGAACCTTTGCAGAGATCGTAGGTGGAGCGCAGCGTAAAATTGCCATAAGGGAAGTCGGAATGGGGCACGCAACTATACTGGCAGTAGTTGTCGGGTCCGAGACAGAACTCATACTGATAGGCGTGCGGACCGGGCATCTCGCCGTTCTTGCCACCGCGCAGACCGTAGAGACCGCTCAGGGCCTGACCAATCTGCACACGCAGGGCATTGTAAGAGGTGGTATACTCGGTCTGCGAGATCTCCTTGTTGTAGTCAATTTGATCAGCCTTGTTGTTGTTCACGGCCTGAGCCGAAGCGCCGAGACTGAAGCAAAAGGCAGCGCCGGCCAGCAAGACTTTGGATGCAAGGATGTTCATGATTTTTGAAATTAATGATAATTAATGGTTAGGTTTACGGCCACTCGAGGCAGAGGGCCTTTGAAAAATTGAAAGTTGATGGCGGAAGCTCCGGCCGCTATCGCTGCGGTCAGGCCATTCCACCATCAACCATATATCAGAGAGATGTAGCCAGCTTATCGGATGACGACCTTCTGCGTGCGCAGGATGTTGCCACTCTGCATCTTCACGAGGTAGACGCCACGGCCAAGCGAAGCCTTGTCAATGCTCTTAGGAGCGTTGAGATAGCGGGCGAGCATACCCGATGCGGTGTAGATCCAAGCCTTGTCGACATTCTGGAAGTCGATGGTGTTGTCACCCACGCTTACGGTAGAAACCTTACCGTCGATATTGACCACAGAGCTGGGCACGCCATTCAGGTTCTCGGGCTCGTCGGCCTCGCCCTGATCGTGATCGTCGACAGGCATAGGACGCTCAGCGTTGTCGCCGGTGATCTCCACACCGAAGTCGATGGTGAAGCCCTTGCTGGTGAGACCGGTAGGCATGAGCGTTCCGGCAAACCAAGCGTCGGCGAAGACGATACGCATACGGCTCTTGCCGGTGCGTGCATCCTCGGGAATAGTGACGTTCACGGTGATACCGTCGGTCTCCATCTCGGGATGACCCTTGCGCAGCTCACCCACGGTGAAGAGGCACTCGCCGTTGGCGGGATCCTCGGTGATGTCGTTGGGATCAAACTGGTGGTCGCCGTTGAGGTCGATCCATCCGCGGCCGAAGCAGAAGCGCAGACCGTCGTGGCTGGGCAGGTTGCTGGTGTCGTAAGGTTTGATCCAGAGCTGGAAGGTCTGGCCCTGGTGCACCTTCAGCACGTGGTCGGTAGCGTCGCGGTAGTTGGTACCGTCTTCTACAGGACCACCATTGTGGAAGGCGAGATCCTGGTCGGCACCGGTAGTGGTGGCGTCGGTGACGTAGCGCAGCTGGCAAGCCACCTCATAGCCGTCGGCACTGGGGTCGATCTGGCTGATGCCGTAAGAGTCGTCTCTGCGGGTGGGCAGACTGTCCTGAGCGGCACGCGGAATGCGGATCCACTCAATGGGAGAATAGTTCTTCAGGTCGGTAGAAACGGCGCGCACGCCGATGTAGGGATCGTCGTTCTCGCTCTCGAAGAGGATGTTGGGCACGAAGGCTGACCACTGGCTGGTGCGGCCAATCTCAGACACGCGACCCTCCTCACCATTCTTATAGAGAATCTCGAAGTGGTCGATGTTGGCCTCGTCGTTGTAGACGAGATCCCAGTTGGCGCGGCTCTGAGCCGAAGCGGTGGTGTTCCACCAGAGCTTGGCAGAGAGTGAGCTCTTCGTCTCCTCCTTCACCTCAGCGTTGAGGTCGGTGATGCTGGCGGGAGTAGCCACAATGTCGTCGTTGATCTCGAGCTTGCCCACGTAGAGCTTATAGTTGTCGTCGGAGCCTTTCACGCGCAGACCGATGGCCTTGATCACGTCGCCCTGGCTGACGCCGGTGAGGGCAATCTGCTTCTCTTCCCAGGTGCTGCCGCTCACGTCGCCGTAAGGAGTCTCCACCCAGGTGTCGTCGCTCTTATTCAGGATGAGGTAGAGGTTGGAAGGATTGGTGCCTTCCTTGCCCGACTTCACAGCCAGCTTGGCATAGGGATTGCCGGCGCTCACGTTGAGGTCGGTCTTGTAGAGCACGATGTCGGTGCCTGCTGTCGTGGCCTTACCGGTGAGCAGCAGTGAGGTACCGCCCGTGTACTGGTCGAGAGAGGTGAACTCAGGCTGAATGTCGGTGCTGGCGGTCTGTGTCTGGGGCACTACGACGAGCCAACGATAGGTAGGCACGATGTCCTGTGCGGCCATGTTGTACCACTGTCCGGCTGTGCGCTTACCCTTATAGCTGTAGCGGTCGCCGTTGCCGAGGTTGAAGCCTGTGGCAAAGGGCAGGTTGCCCATGATAGAGGAACGCTCGGGAATCCAGGTTGCCAGTCCGGCGAAGGTCTGCAGAGGCTTCTTGTCGCCTTCCTGCTCCCAATTGTTGCCGGAGTTACTCACTTCGGGGCGCAGCAGCGGGTTGCGGTTGCCGCCCGACCAGGCACGCTCGAGCAGGGCCTGATAGTTGGTCTGCTGCTCATAGTTGTTGGCGCCGGTGTTGTAGCTCCAGAAGCGGCTCTGTGAGTGTTCGCCCCAGAGGCAGACGCCAATCTTTTTGGCCTCATCGCTGCTGTTGAGTTTGGTCCATGTACGGTCCATGGTGACAATCCAAACGCCGGTATAAAGTCCGTCGGTTGTTCCCATAGCATTCTCGGCTGCCTGTGCACTCATCTTCAAAGCATTGGATGAGGTGAAGTCACCATCATTGTAGTTGAGCATGAGGTCGTGGGTACGGCCGTCCTCGCCGCCGAAGAGGGCATCAGCATTCATTGCGGTAAGCATGTTAGAGAATGTGTAGATACCGCTGTGGAAGTTGTTGAAGCCTTTCTCTGCGGCAATCTTGTAGAGCTGCTTGTGGAAGCCGACAACATCCTCATCGTTGTAGCCGGAAGTCTCCCAGTTGTAGTTGATACCGTCGAAGCCAAAGTACATCATGATGTTGATGAGCGGTTCGGCATAGAGGTAGTTGCCCTGGTCATCCTTCTGTACGATGAAGTCGACCCAAGTCTCGCTGCCACCGGTGCGGCCGCCTGTGGTGTCGAAGAACTTGATACCGCTCATCATGTCGGTACCGTTTTTGTGGGCAGCGTCGGTCCATGCGCCTGCAGCCGTGAAGAGCGAGTGGTTCCATGCGCCGTAAAGGTTGGTGTAGTTCCACATCGAGAACACGTCGCTGGCGAAGGAGCCTGTGGGCTGTCCGCCGGTGTTGTCCTTACCAGAGTTCATCGGGGTGTTCATCCAGAGATTACGGGTCTCGTAGGTCTCGGGAATCAAGCGGTCGGCACGGCTGAGGATGCCCTTGTTGCGGACGTGAGAACGAATGAAGGCGATGTCGCTCTGCTGAATACCAGCAGCGGCAAACTCAGCCTCCGTCGGGTAGTCGCGGCCCTGGTCGAGGGCGTTCTTGAAGAGCATGAGCATCTCGGTGTCCTCAAAGCCACTGAAGTCGTAGACCTCACTGGTAGCGGTCGGCGACAGCGTGTCGGTGGGCTCGGGATCGGGATCCAGGGGATCCGGTTCCCACTCTGCGGGCACGATGCTGATCTCAGAGACGTGCTGATAGCTGCGGCCGTTGCCCTCGAGCGAACCTACGGTGATGGAGGTCTCGTTCCACAGATCAGAATAATAAGTGGCGGGATCGGTCATATCCGAACCATTTCTGGCCTCACCGTTCACCACCAGGCCTTTCTCCTTGGAGATCTCAATCTGGAGGGTCGTGTTGGCAAAGCCGTTATAGTCGTTGGCAAAAATCTTCGAGCCACTGGTGAGATAGTCGCACTTCAACGTTCCGTAGTTGTAGTAGAAATGGAAATGCGAGCCATTGCTCCAGGTGTCGATCTGAGTTCCCACAGAGAGGATGTTCTCGTTTGCGACGCTGCCTGCAGCAGTCTCGATTTTCGCATACACTTTCTGGGTGTTCCAGTCGATGGTGGCTGTCTCTGAGAACTTCTCGCCGTTGGGGTCGAAGTTTTCAAACAGCACCGTCTTCTCGTTCTGCGCGACGGCTCCCAGATTCATCGCCAGCGCAGCCACGGCAAGTACATACCTTGCTGATTTTCTGATTTTCATTTTTGGTTTTGTTTGTTTAATTTAGGTCTGTATATTCAGGTGAAGTTCACTCTCCGAAAACGGGTTGCGGCACCGCAGGCTTGGCAGTCACGGCAGAGTCGCCGGGACGAAGCTGTCCCATCTCGAACTCATCGCCCGGCTCGTCATACTGCAAGCATGAGGTCAGCGACAACGTGGTGAGCGCAGTCAGGGCGAGGAGTATAAAAAAGGTCTTTCTCATAATGGTTTGCTGAATGTTGATTTAGAAGTTGATGTTCATCGAGAATCCGAAGGAACGCGAAGCAGGCATGTTGAACACCTCGAAAGCTCCGAGGCCATTGCCCGTAGAGAGCGACACGTCGGGATCAACGGGTGCGTCCTTATAGAAGAAGAACAGGTTGCGGCCGATGAACGACAGCGAGAGGTTGCGGTTCGGGCCGAGGAGATCGCGGAAGGTGTAGCCAATGGAGAGCTCACGCAGACGGAAGTTGGTGCCGCTGTAGAGGTAGCGGGCAATGTCCTGCGGGCTCACGCCGCCGGCCGACTGATAGTAGGCCTCAACAGGCACGATGCGGCCAGAACCGTCGTCGAGCACCATGCCGGCCTTGTTGCCGGGATAGTCGGTAGCTATGATGTTGTTCTGCTCGGCATAGAGGCGGGCGTCGGCACTGCGCTGCGACAGTCCGTAGCCGTCGAGGAAGGATTCGGTCATCGAAAGCACCTTGCCGCCGATGCGGCCGTTGATGAGGAACGACAGGGTGAAGTCCTTATAGGTGAACTGGTTGCTCCAGCCCATGGTCCACTTGGCGTTCATGTTGCCAAGATACTTCTTCATCGTCTTGTCCGACTCGCTCTCCATCTGTACGCCGCCCTGCGAGTTGAGCACGTACCATCCTGCCTTCACGGCATTGCCGTTGGCGTCGGTACCGTCCTCGGTATAGCGGCGCAGGTCGGTGGTGTACATGTCGCCCACTGAGCCGCCTTCCTTGTAGAGCACGCGCACACCGCCCACGTTGGTGGCGATGATGTTCTCCTCACCGGTCTCGGGGTCGTAGGCCGTGCGCAGAATCTTGTTGCTGTTGTAGGAGAAGTTGTAGCTCGTGCGCCATGCGAGGTCGCGGGCAAGCTGGAAGTTGTAGCCCACGGTTCCCTCGATACCCTGGTTGCGGATCTTTGCCGAGTTCATGGGGATGCTCTTACCCGAGGCATTGGTGCCCACGAGGTAGAGGTTGGATGTGGTGGCATTATAATAGGTAAGGTCGAAACTCAGACGGTTGTTGAGGAAGAGGGCCTCGAAACCGGTCTCGAACGAGTGTGACTTCTCAGGACGCGGGTCGCTGAAGTCGGCCCACTGGTTGGTGGTGTAGGTCTTGTTGCGCCAGTTCACGCTGATCGAGCCGTAGACCTGATTGGGAATGGAGTTACCCACCTCAGAGTAAGACACACGGTACTTCAGGTAGTTCCACCATGAGGGCAGCTTCACCATGTTGCTGATGATGCCGTTGGCACCGAAGCCGAAGTAGCCGTAGTCCTCGGGCGTGCCCTTGCTCTTGAACTGACGGAAGGCGCGGTACCAGTCGCGACGATAGGAACCGTCGACATAGACCATGTCCTTCCAGCCCACCTGAGCGGTGAACACGGCGCCCTTGTTCCAGTCGGACGTGCGGCTCTGCGTGGTGTTGCCTGCACCGCCAGCCGAAACGGAAAACCAGTTGATCAGGTCGGAGAGATACTGACGGTCGGGATCCACATAAGTAGCCGAACCCGTGTCGACAGCCTTGGTCTTGCCCTTGATGGTGTGGCCCACGAAACCGGCAGTGGCCGAGACATCCCAGTCGCCGAACGTCTTGTTGTAGTTGAGCATATAGTCGGTGTAGAACTCCGTGGTCTTGGAGTAGTTCCACCAGTAGCGTCCATAAGCCTCCATGGCGTCGGGCACCCACGTGGTGGCATAGCGGCGCGAGTCGGTCTCATACTTTCCGAAGTCGATACCCAGTCGGGCCTGGAAGCTCAGTCCGTCGTAGATGTCGACGGTGCCAGTGATATTGCCGAAGAAGCGGTCTTCCCACTGCGTGCCGCTGTTCTGGTTGAGCAGCCAGTAGGGGTTGTTCTGTCCGGGCATGAGGAAGGCCCAGTTCTGCATCGGTCCGGTGAGGGCCACGCGCTTCTGGCGCCAGCGGTAGGAGCCATTGGTCTGCTTGTCATAATAGTATTGCAGTCCACTGTTCCAGCGGCCGTTCTGCGTCACGTAGTTGTCGCGGTAGTAGGCGATGTCGATATTGCGCGGCATGGTGTACATGTGATAGATGGGGTTCATGTTAATACCACCGCCGGGACGGTTCTTGGTCTTCGTGGAGATGTAGTTCATCGACACGTTGATGGTGGCGCGGTCGAAGAAGCGGAACATCTGACGGAACGAGAGGGTGTTGCGGTTGTAGGAGTTGTTCTCCAGCATACCGTTGGCGTGGGAGTTGCCGAAGGAGAAGTAGGTACTCATCACGTCGGTGCCGCCCGAGAGAGCGATAGAGTTGTTGGTCGTGACGCCCGTGCGGTAGAAGTCGTCGAGGTCGTCGCCGGCCGAATTGCGCAGGTGCACCTGGTTGTACTGTCTGACGGTCTTGCCATCCTCGCCGGTATAGCTGAAGACGTCGCGGTCGAGCGGCACGTTCACCAGCAGCTGGTCGTTGCTGCGCGAGGAGAGTTTGTCGCCCCAGCTGTAGAGTCCCACGGTTCCGATGCCGTTCACCTCATTGACGGCCGAGCCGTAGACATTCTGAATCTCGGGCTTGGTGAGCGGCGAGTCGAAGGTGACGTTCGACGACACGTTGATGCGCATGCGTCCCTTCTGGCCTTTCTTGGTGGTGATCATCAGCACACCGTTGGCAGCCACCGAGCCATAGAGGGCTGCGGCGTTGGCGCCCTTGAGCACATTGATCGACTCGATGTCCTCGGGGTTGATCATCGACAGGGCATCGGCGCCCTCACTCTGACTGATGGCGAGCATACCGTTGGAGCCCACCTGACCGTGCTGAGAGTTGGTCATCGGCACACCATCCACCACGATGAGCGGCTGGCTGGAACCGAGAATAGACTTGTTGCCTCGCAGAATGATCTTCGACGCACCGCCGGCGCCACCGGCACTGGGCGTGATGGTGATACCCGACACCTTACCTTCGAGCGAGTTGGCGAGGTTGGGGTCCTGCACGCGGTTCAGGTCCGACGAACGCACCTGCTGCGTGGCATAGGTCAACGACTCCTCCTTACGGCGGATACCCATGGCGGTGACGACCACCTCCTTGAGGTTGTTGCTCTCGGGCTGCATCTTCACGCCGATGCGCTGCTGGCCGTTCACCGCCACTTCCTGAGTGGTGTAGCCAATATAGGAAAAGATAAGTGTAGTCTTTCCGTTGGGAAGATTTAGGTTGAAGTTGCCATCGATGTCGGTAATGGTACCGTTGGCGTTGCTGCCTTTAATAACAACGCTCACACCGATAAGCGGCTCGCCGTTCTCATCGATGACGGTGCCCGTGACCGAGCCCTGCTGCTGCACGATGCTTACCTCCGGCGCCGCGGCTGCCTGCACGAAGGGCGCAGGCAGAGCGGTAGCGAGGAGCAGTAGAGTGGCCTTAGCAGCCGCATTTCGGCGGCTGGTGGATTTCTTATTCATGTTCTGTTATTAGTTTGGTTATTAGTTTTTAACTACTTTCACGGTCTTGCAGGTCTTTCCGTCCTTCTCCACCTTTACGAGGCAGAGTCCGGGATGACCCTTGAGCGCCACGTTGACCACCTGTCCGTCGGTTGCGTCGAAGCTGTTGGTCTGGAGCAGCTTGCCGTCGGCAGCAATCACGCGCACGGTGTAATGGCCGGCAGCGCTGAAGCGGAAGTTGACGCTTCCCTGAGCCACTGTAGTCTCTACGCCGTCGCCACGGCCCGTCTCCACGGTGCTGATGGCATTGGGCACATCCACGGTGATGCAATCGGTGAGCGTCTGTGCGGTCTCGCCCCAGTCGTTGACGAGTCGCAGTGTGGCGCTGTAGGTGCCTGGAGTGGCATAGGTCACCACGGCAGCCTCATCGTTCTCAGAGGAGATGCGCGCGCCGGTGACGGTGAGCGTCTTCGCGGTCTTGATGTCGAGCGTACCGGAGATACCGGGATAGCCCGTCACGCCATTGTCGGCGCCCTGCGTCTGATAGGCTGCGGAGGCAGTGGACTCACCACCCGAACCCGTTGTGCGCACCACGCGTGCGGTGTACTGTGCACCGGCAAGACCGTGGTTGGCGAAGGTGGAGTCGGCGGGATTGAAGTCCTCAAAAGTATAGTAAGCCTGCAGTCCGGCGGGAATGTTGCCGTCGCTGTAGCCCTTCATGGCCTGAAGCACTTCCTCCTGGCTGAGGGCCTTGTCCCAAACCTGAACCTCGTCGATCCAGCCATTGAGACCAGCCTTGTAGACACCGCCACCGCCAATGAAGATGTTGGCCACGGCGTTCTGGTCGATACGGGCATCGTCAGAGTTCTCACGGCGCGACGACACTGTGCAATTGGCCTGAGCCACTTGCTTGCCGTTGAAATACATGGTCTGCAAATTGCCGTCCTCAGTGACGACGATGTGGTTCCACACGCCTGGATTGAGACTGTAGCCGGTCGACATCATCTTGTCCCAGGGATAGTCGTGGTGGGTCCAGCCGAAGGTGTTGAACGACACCTCGTTGGCTGCGTGGTGGGCGCCACGGCCGTCGGCATTGAAGCCCTTGTCGCTGTCGGTCTCAGGACGTATCTGTACCCACAGGTCACCCCAGTTGTTGTGGGGCCACTTGTCGGCGATGGTATTCTTGCTGATGAGGTTGGTACCCTGCTTGTCGTGGGCATAGCTGTCCACCTTCACCCAGAGCGCGTAGCTGTAGGTCTTGCCCTGCTGCACGTCGCCGGGAATCATGAGCATGTCGGGATCCTTCACGGTGAGCGCGCGCGACACGCTGCCCTCGCCCTTGCGGTAGGTGTAGCTGTAGGTAACGTCCTCACCGGTCTCAGCCTTGTCCTTGTCTACGGCAAAGTTGTCGATAGCGGGCACGGCACCGGTCTCCTCGGGCGACACAATCACCTTGCCGCGGAGCGTTGTCGAGGTGCCCTCGGCGTCGACCACGGTGAGGTCGTAGTTGCCCACATTGGGCAGTGAGGTAGTGAACGACTTGACGTTCTCGGTATCAAACACGGTCTCACCCGTCTCGGCATTGGTCAGTGTCCACTTCTGCGCGGCATTGGCCATGGCATCCTCAAGACCCACGGTGAAGGTCTCGTTGGGCTTAATCACGGGTTTGTCGATCACGACCTCATTGGAAGGTGCGTTGTAGGGCACGTCCATCATCTCGCTCCAGGAGATTTCCGACTTCTGACGACCGTCGGGAGCCACGGCGCGCACGCCGAAGCGGCAGCGGCGACCCTCATAACCGCTCACGAGGGGAGCATCGATCACGTAGGCAGCCCACGACGTCGTGGCGGTGAGCAGTTGTTCGGGCTGGTTCTCCTGCTGCATCCAAATCTCATAATACCAGGTGTCGACCTCGTCGTTGTAGGTCTTCGTGTAGCCAGTCTCTTCACGGGCGGCATAGCGCATCTTGAAGTCGAGCGTTGAGCCTTTGCCGCGGAGGAACTCTACCTCTTTAATAGCGGGAGCCACGGGGGCGAAGGTCTGGGCAGGATCGCGGAGGGCAATCTCGCCCACGAGCAGGTTGTAGTCGGCAGCCGTGTTCTCCACGGTGAGGCCAATCATCGAGAGTTCGTCGCCGGCAGAGAGTCCGAGCTCACCGAGGGTGACGCTGAAGGTGGACCACTCGCCGAACTTCTCGGCAGCGGGAATGCTAACTTCCTTATAGTCGGTCAGTCCGTCGCGCTTGGCCACGAAGAACTTGGCGTGGGGATTGAGGTCGTTGGTTGTCTTATAAGTAATGGAGAGGGTGTAGCCAGGCTGTGCGGTGATGGCAGTCTTGAAGAGTTTTACGCGAGAGAGTTCGGTGGCGCCGCTCAGCCGGAGGCACGATCCGCCAAACCAGGCGTCGTCCCAGGTGAGGTTGGCGGCTACGAGCTGGCCCTGGTCGGCCTTCTCATTGCCGTCGACAATCCACCAGCGCCAGGTGGGCATGATGTCCTGCGTGGCGATGTTGTGCCACTTGTGGTCGAAGGTGACCTGACCGTCGTTGCGGAACTTGAGTCCGTTGCCGAGGTTGAAGCGCGACACGAAGGGCACCTGCTGGATCGTGGACTTGGCCGTGAGGAACTGCGACAGGCCGTGGAAATTGGCGAGGCTGGCATTGCTCAGGTCGCAGTTGGTATTGATGGCTGGAGCATTGGCGGGATTGCGGTGACCGCCGCTGAAGATGAGTTCCTGCTTGTTGAGATAGGTCTGCTGGATAGCCACGTCAGAGGTACCGTTGTCGGTTGAGCTCTGGTGGATAAGGCTCTGCGAGTGGGCGCCCCAGAAGCCGACCGACACCTTGCTGTCCTTCAGCGCCTGCCAGTTGCTGTTCTTCAGCGCACGGCCCTGGATATCGAAGCCGGCATAGTAGTCATAACTGCTGCGGCCCAGGCTGGCGGCCGTTCTCTCGGTGCTATTGAGGATGCTTCTGGTCCAGTTGTAGTTGCCGAACATCATGTCGGTGACGACGTTGGTGCTGTCGCCGAACATCTTGGAGTTGCCGCTGTAGAGTCCGCGGTCGAAGGTGATGCCTCCGTAGTCGTTGGTGCCGTCGTACCAGTGGAGCTGGAAACGCCAGCCAATCTTCTCGGCCTCCTTGTGGCACTGGGCGAAGAAGCCCTGGATGGCTTCCATTGTGGTGTAGTCGGAGTAGAACTCGGAATTGACACCCACGCCGTCGATACCATAATATTGAAGGAAGCGGACGAACTTCTCGGCATTGACATAGTTGCCTTCGTCGTCGGTCTTGGTCAGCATACCGAAGATGCGGGAATAGTCGTTGGAGCCGTACTCGTCGGCATAGACATACGCAGCCCAGGGAATGGACATGACGCAGCCCACGGCCACGCCGTTCTTATGCGCCACGTCGCTCAGGCCGGCCGTGACGCGGAACCACGGACCGGTCCAGTTGCCGTGGATGGTGACGTAGGACCAGTTGCTAGGGTGTCCAGTTAGATGTTCCGAAAAACAGAGGCTGAAATCACCCGTTGAGTTGTTAATATAGTGCTCTGATATTTAACGTTTTAAGTAACGA
>ONYS01000059.1 GCA_900322095.1 uncultured Prevotella sp. | reverse complement strand
TATCAAAATCAATAGCCCAAGAAAAACCACATTGGTGATTTTTTTTCTTGGGCTAGGAAAGTAAAGTCAAAGCCTTGATTGGGTTTTGTTACAGCCTCTTTGTAGGGAGGGGTTGGGGGTGGGTCTTCCCTTTCTTTCTTCGTCGTCCGGAATGACGACGCTCCTACAAACTCCCAAGCGAGCTAGACAGGGCAAACTAACCAGCCTCAAAGAGGCTGACTCTCGGTAACCCCAGTCAAGCGACGCAAGGAGCGCAGACTGGGGATAAGAAGCCCCCTCTAGATCTGGACTCAGTGCCCCGAAGGCGGCACACTAGCACGAAGTGCGCATCATCAAAAAGCATCCGTCTGAGTGGGACTGTTTAGAACTCAAAAACTCAAGCAACTCAAGAACTTATAAACTAATTAGAAGCTCAAAAACTCAAGCAACTCAAGAACTTATAAACTAATTAGAAGCTCAAAAACTCAAGCAACTCAAAAACTCATAAACTAACACAATATGAAAATTTCAAAAGAGACATGGAAGTATATCCTCCAGTTGGCCATCGCCATCCTGACGGCCATTGGCACCACGCTCGGTGTGACGAGCTGTATCTAATTCACAATTCATAATTCATAATTCATAATTGTGGCTCGCGCGACCTAATGATATGGCTAGCGCGACCTATTGACTAGACTTTTCTTCTTCTCATTGTCATCATATAGTTTTTTAGATTAAAGATTGTTGTTGTTTCCTCCCCCATGAGTGCGTGATGCATTCATGGGGATTCTGCTTATGAGAAGGCGACATGGCCTACAGCAAGAGTTTTTTCAGGAAAATGGAAGTTGTTTCAAAGAAAAGTGTTAATTTTGCAACACGACAAAATTTCCACCAACTTGCAACGAATAAAGAAATACATATTGTTGTTGATTGCTAGCCTTCTGCCTCTCCTCTCTCTCTCAGCCTCAACAGCCGACAGCCTGAAAGAGGGTTCGAAAGGCATTAAAGCACTGACGGGCATAAAACGGGTCTTGCAGAAATTTACTGAAACCGACACGAACTATATTGAGCCACAGAAATATAACTTCACGGTGATGCTACAGGAGACCAACACCCTCGAGATCTATACCCTGAAAAATCTGGCAGGCAGTGAGGTGACCTTCTCCCCACGCTCCTCGGCGAAGTTTGGACCTTACGTGGGCTACAGGTGGGTGTTCCTGGGTTATACTTTCAACCTAAACCGGCTGAGCAGCTCGAAAAAGAAAACTGAGGTCGACTTCAGCATCTATGCGCCTCAGCTAGGTGTGGATCTCTTCTATCGGGACTTGGGTAATGAATACAGAATACGACGCATCAAGCTAGCCGGAGGCATAGACACGTCACCACTGAAAAACGTCACCTTCGACGGCATGTCGGGAAAGATTTCCGGATTCAACATCTACTACATCTTCAACCACCACAAGTTCTCCTATCCAGCCGCATTCAGCCAGAGCACCATACAGCGCCGCAGCGCAGGCTCGGTGATGGCAGGCATCGGATATATGCGGCACTCTTTGGACATCGACGCCGAGAGCTTCCACGACCTGTTGGAGTCTCGCCTCCACCGCCAGCTCGACATCTCCGGCATCGACACCACCAAGAGCTACAACCGCGTGCGTTATAAAGATTTTTCGCTCTCGGGCGGATATGGATACAACTGGGTGTTTGCACGCAATTGCCTGTTGGCCGTATCCCTCTCCGTTGCTGTAGCCTACAAACATTCGTGGTCAGAAGTCGAGGAACGGTCGTTCGCGTTCAAGGACTTCAGTTTCAAGAACCTGAATCTTGACGGTATTGGCCGCTTCGGTCTCGTATACAACAACATGCGCTGGTATGCCGGGGCAAGTGCGGTGTTCCACACTTACTACTACAAGAAACAGCAGTTCTCGACCAACACGACGTTTGGCAATGTGAACATCTACATCGGCTTCAACTTCGGACGAAGAAAATAGTGCCTGGCCGCAGGAGCACAGGCGGAATCATTTCATGCATTCGTCGATGAAACAGAAAGGAAGGAGGTCGCGGATGCTGTGGAAGCGGAACACTCTCTTCGTGCCATAGAGCAGGATGGCCAAGGGCTTGTGATAGCGCTCCTCGATCTGCAGCACTACCTGCCGGCACGAACCGCAGGGCGTGACGGGCTCTGGCATGAGTCCATTGGAATTCTTGGCAGCGATGGCCAAGGCCTCAATAGACAATTCCGGATGCTGGGCCTGCGCCGCGAAGATGGCCGTGCGTTCAGCGCAAAGTCCTGAAGGGAAGGCCGCATTCTCCTGGTTGGCTCCAATGATGATGGATGAGTCGCTGAGCCTCACGGCAGCCCCCACGTGGAAGTGGCTGTAGTCGGCATAAGAGTTGTCGGTGGCTTTTATGGCGGCCTCGACGAGCCGCTGGTCATCGACCGACAGCTCATCGAAGTTCATCTCCTGATAGTTGATTTCTAATTTTTTGTTCTCCATTTTTAGTTATTCGTTAGAAGGTTTGGTATATTCGAAGGCACCGATGTCTGGGCGGTCGTCCCTCACACGGCCGTCTCTGTCGGTGGGATAGGAAGTCTCTGCCGAAGCGGCGCCGATGGCCTGCGAGGTGCTGTCGAGACGGAAGTCGTAGCGCAGGTTGTCGGTGTCGATCTTTACGAAATGCTTCTCGGCCCCAACGGTCGTATCACGTACGTTCTCATAGATCATATTGGTCAGATAGACAGAGTCGGCCGTCTCAGGCTTCGGCGTCCTGACGAGGCAGTGGTCGAAGGCATAGTTGAAGACGCTGTTGAGCGTGGAGTCCTCGCTGCCCATGAGCACATCGTCGGCATAGCCTGTGAGGAGAGAGTTGGTCACCGTGAGCTGTCGCAGTGGCGAGGCATTGCTGAAGTTGAGCACGTATCCCCGCTCGCTGTCGAAGGGATAGAACTGGGCCAGCGTGGAACTGTTGATGGTCACGTCGCCACCGTCAATTCTGATGCAGTCGTGGAGCGTGTTGGTTATCTGACTCGACTGGATATCGAGGCGCGCGTTTTGGGCATAGATGCCATAGCCCTGGCAGTTGTGCACCGTAGAGGCTATCATCTGCAGCTTCAACGGGTCTACGATGCAAGAGTCGATGTAGATGCCGTTGTAGGCGCTGTGGATATCAGTATAGCGCAAAGTGTTGTCTGTAGAGGAAGCATGGAGCGTAACACCGAGCCATTGTCCCGGCGTCATGTCGTAGGGCAGATAGTCGAACATGCGATCGAGACGGTCGCCGCGCAGGCTGACGTTGTTGCCCGCCTCACCCTGACTGTTAATTCGGCCATAGACATCGAGCCCCGCGTCGCCATGGAAATAGAGCGTAGTCCCGGCCTGCAGGTTGAGCACGGCCCCAGAGTCTACGGTGAGTCCGCCATAGATGACCAGTGGCTTGTCGGCCGGCAGCGTCTCCTCGCCCGTGACGTGATGATTGCGCAGAAAGACAGCATCCCACGACCAGACGTTGAGGTTGACCCGCTGCACGGCTCCACTCTCGAGAGTAAAGACTAGATTGTCCTCTACCTCATTGGGGCCGTCGGTGTTCTGGACAGAGGGAGTAGCCTCGACATAGACACGGATGCTGTCGCCCTTGCGGATCTCGATGTCCGACGTGGAGCCAATCTGCGTCAAGTCGATTCCATCGACATTGACCCTGAAACCGCTCGCCGAGCCACGCTCCAGGCGGATGTCGGAGCATCTGATGCCGTCGCCGCTATGATTGTAGACACAGAAACTGCGCGTAGAAGAGGAAACGTTGCTGAAGACCGTGTCCAAAGCTATGGTGTCCGCAGAGAAGGTGAGCAGGTTGGAAGGTGAGGTGCTGAAACTGTCATCGTCGGAGCAAGAAGCCAGTCCTGCCACGAAAGTCAAAATAATATATAAGAATTTTCTCGTTTTCATCTTGTCAGAATAACGATAATTACGAGAGTTTTATTTTGTCGAAAATCGATAAATTAGTAACTTTGCACTATAAAAACGAGAGAAATGAACAAATTCCGAATCAGCCTGCTGCTTTTGTTAAGCTGCGGTATCTTAGTATCAATGGCAAAACCCAAGACAGTGAAAATCCACATTATAGAGACCAGCGATGTGCATGGTTGCTTCTTCCCTTATAACTACACGACCCTTAAGCCACAGGATGGGTCGATGGCAAGGGTGAGCGGATATATAAATTCCCTGCGCAAGGCCGGCGACAACGTGGTGCTGCTCGACAATGGCGACATCCTGCAGGGACAGCCGCTGTCCTACTATTCCAACTTTGTCGACACTACAGAGGCCAACATCGCCGCCCAGGTGTGCAACTATCTGAAGTATGACGCCCAGACCATCGGCAACCACGACGTGGAGACGGGCCATGCCGTCTATGATGCCTGGCATAAGGCACTCAACTTTCCTCTGCTCGGAGCCAACGTCATCAACACCGAGACGGGCGATCCCTATCTGAAGCCCTACACCATCATCGAGCGCGGAGGCGTGAGAATCGCCGTCCTCGGTATGCTCACGCCCGCCATCCCCAACTGGCTCTCGCAGAATCTCTGGAGCGGTATGCGCTTTGACGACATGATTGCCACTGCCAAGAAATGGGTAGGCTATATACAAGCCAACGAGCATCCCGATATGATCGTCGGTCTTTTCCATTCGGGCAAGGACGGAGGCATCGTCACCGATGAGTACGGCGAGAACGAGTCGATGCAGGTGACCAAGGAAGTGCCGGGCTTCGACCTGATACTCTTCGGCCACGACCATACCCGATTCTCGGGCGCTGTGGTCAACAATGCCGGCAAGAAGGTGGTGCTGCTCGACCCTGCCAACAATGCCATGTCGATAGCCCAGGCCGACGTGGAGCTGACTAAGGAGAAAGGCAAATGGAGCGTCTCCAACATCGATGGCAAACTCGTCGACGTCAGGAGTTTGCCCATCGACGAAGCCTATACGGACCACTTCAAGAGTTTTACCGATAAGATCTCGGCCTACGTGAACAGACAAATCGGCACGCTGAGCCACGACATCTACTCGCGCGACGGTTTCTTCGGCACGTCGGCCTTCAACGACCTGATTCATCATCTCCAGCTCGACCTCACCCATGCCGACATCTCGATATCAGCCCCCTTGCAGTTCAACTCGAAGCTGAGCAAAGGCCCAATCCGCGTGGCCGACATGTTCAACCTCTGCAGGTATGAAAATCAACTCTACATCATGCGACTCACCGGAAAGGAGATACGCAAGCATCTGGAGATGAGCTACGACCAGTGGGTGAACACAATGCATTCGCCCTCCGACCATCTGCTCCTGCTCAGCTCGTCGACCGTGGGCGACCAGCAGCGACTGGGGTTCAAGAACTTCTCGTTCAACTTCGACTCGGCATCCGGTATCGACTATGAGGTTGACGTCACCAAGCCCGACGGACAGAAGGTCAAGATTCTCCGGATGTCGAACGGACAGCCCTTCGATGAGAACAAGTGGTACAAGGTGGCCGTGAACAGCTATAGGGCCAATGGTGGCGGCGAACTGCTCACGCGTGGCGCCGGTATTCCCCACGACAGCCTGCAGAGCCGCATCATCTGGCGGTCGCAGTACGACCTGAGACGATACCTCATCGACTGGATTGAGAAGCAAAAAGACTTCGACCCGCAGCCCGACACGAATTGGAAGTTCGTTCCCGAAGCGTGGGTCAAGGAAGCTGGAGAACGTGATTTTGAACTACTATTTGGAAAGAAATGAGTTACTACTGGTTTATTTTCTGTCAGTCGGACCTTTTGATTCAACATTGCTCTGACGACACGTATACTATCCCCCTCTCTGAGGAACCGCCCGTGAAGCTGAAAGCCTGGACCCACGTGATGAATGTGGGCACGATGGAAGACGGCACGCCCTGCAAGGCATTCTCGGTGGAACATCCCGTGTTGGACCTTGAAGGCTATGAGATGTGCGGACTCCGTAAGTCCTACTACAAGCTCCCCCGCCCTCTCTATCTCAAGGCCGGCAAATGCCATGAGCTGCTCTACTGGGACAAGAACACGCAATTTTGCGGCGTCTGTGGAGCTCCGATGAAGATGCACACCGACATCTCCAAGCGCTGCACCTCGTGCGGCAAGGAAGTATGGCCCCAGTTGGCCACGGCCATCATCGTGCGCATACAGCACGGCGATGAGATTTTGCTCGTTCATGCCAGGAATTTCGCCACCAACTTCTACGGGCTCGTGGCGGGATTCGTAGAGACGGGAGAGACGCTCGAGGAGGCTGTGAAGCGTGAGGTCAGGGAGGAAACGCAATTGGAAATCACCAATCTGAAGTATTTCGCCTCGCAGCCCTGGCCCTACCCCTGCGGACTGATGGTAGGCTTCACGGCCGACTACGTGAGTGGCGACATCCACTTGCAGCGATCAGAACTAAGCAGCGGCGGGTGGTTCAACAGAGACAACCTGCCAACAATACCCGAAAAACTGAGTATTGCCCGGATGCTTATCGACGACTGGTTAAAACGATAGGAACATGGGCTGGACCAACAATGGAGTCCAGACAGAATAAAAACAAGAGCCTAAAGCCCCTCGGCACGGCCTCCATACGGAGCGTGTTGAGGGGCTTTAAGCGTTTTGGGATGAAGAAGCAGAGTCGTCTTTCAGAATCTCATTGATCTCGGCATCCGTCTTCGTCAGTTTGTCCTTACAAAGCTTGATAAGGCCCTTGGCCTCACGAAGCTGTTCGGTGAGGGTGTCGAGGTCGAGATTGCCGTCCTCCATACTCTGAACAATCTCTTCCAGTCTCGACATGGCCTCTTCATAGGTTGTTTTCTTCTGCATAGCGTGTGGGTTATTTGTGATGAACCTTTTTGATTTCACTTGTAAAACTTCCTTTCTCCAGTTGGGTAGTGACACTCTGCCCCTCGCTCAACTGCGAGGCGTCTTTAACGATCCGGCCGTCGATGGTGGTGATGCTGAACCCTCTCTTCAAGATAATCTTCGGGTCGTTCACCTTCAGACGCTCGTTGATGAGCTGGAGCCTGTGGGTCTGGGTCTGAATGATGTTCCGGGCGTGGGGCATGAGCGAGGATTCCAGGATCAGCAACTGGCGGCGATTCTTCTCTATGCACAGCCGGGCACTGTCGTTCAGCCTCACCTGGAGCTGACGGATCTTCTGCAGCTGACGACTGCTCACCAGTCTGAAGAGGATGGGCGTCTTCTCCATGAGATGCGTGAAGCGCAGGTTCTCATACTTCATCCGCTGAGTGGTCAGATTCAGCAGCCGTTCCTCCAATTGCATCAGATGCTCATAGACAGACGAGAGACGGTCGACGAAATAGGCTGCTACGGCTGTCGGAGTCTTCAGGCTCTGGAAGGCCACCATGTCGAGAATGCTCTCATCGCGGAGATGTCCGATGCCGGTAAATACGGGGAGAGGGAAATTGGCCACGTTCTCGGCCAAGGCGAGCGTATCAAAGCCACTGAGATCACTGGTGGCTCCTCCGCCACGAATGATGACCACAGCATCGAAGTCGTCCTGCCGTTCATAGATCTCGTTGAGGGCTGCGATGATGCTGCCTTCCACCTGTTCGCCCTGCATGATGGCTGGGAACAGCACGGTCTGGAACTTAAGGCCATATTGGTTATCGGACAGCTGTCCGCAGAAGTCGCCATATCCGGCAGCACTGGCCGAGGAGACGACAGCAATGCGCTGGGTCATGAGCGGAAGTGTGAGTTCTTTCTGCAGGTCGAATACGCCTTCCTGCTTCAGTTTAGCAATGATCTCAGCCCTGCGGCGGGCCATTTCGCCCAAAGTATACGTCGGGTCGATATTCTCAACGATCCACGAGAAGCCATAGGCCTCGTGAAACTGGGCAGTGACGCAGAGCAACACCTTCATTCCGGCATGGAGAGGCTCGTGGGTGACCCGCTCAAACTTAGGCTTGAGCATGCGCCACTTGCTCGCCCAGCATTTGGCATCGGCACGGGCAACGGGCGTATTCTGGAAGGGATCGTTCTCCACCAGCTGCATGAAGCAGTGGCCACGAACCTCGCGGGCCTCAGAAATCTCAGCCTCAACCCAATAGGACTTGTTGAGGGAGAGCTCAATCACCTCCCTCACCATGCTGTTAAGTTCGAACAGCGTGAGCGGATGTTGCAAGTGGTCGTTCATTTTGCTTTTCCTTCATTATAGGCTTTCCAGAAATCGGGAATGCCATAGCCATAGATATTATCAGGGGTAGCAGTATTGCTTCCAGAGTCCTTCACGAGCTGAATGATCTGCTTGGCGTTCTTGTCGGGGAGCGCCTGCCAAAGACAAGCCACCAGACCAGCCACAAGCGGTGTGGAGAAAGAGGTGCCCATATCGTGGGAAATGTTTCCCCGGCCGTCGATCACAGCCGTAGGACTGCCTTGGGCCATTACGTCGGGTTTGATTCTTCCGTCGGCTGTAGGACCAATGCTGCTGAACGAAGCGTTCTCTCCATTGGCATCCACAGCCCCGACAGCGAGAATGTCGCGGGCATCCCCGGGGAAGTTGATTCGCTTCCAAGACCTCATGCCGTCATTGCCCGCACTGTTGACCAACACGATGCCTTTGTCGGCAAGGCGAGAAGCCGTGCGCGAGATAAAAGCCGTAAAGCCGTCCTGCTGGCTATAAGAGTAGTCGTTGTGCTTGTCGTCGAAGGCGTGATAACCCAAGGATGAACTGATGACGTCGGCACCAATGGAATCGGCCCACTCTACAGCCTCAGCCCAGTAGTCCTCCTCGGCCGAACTCTCAGTCTGGACGTTCTCACTCCGGGCCAGCAGATAGGCAGCGTCGGGAGCAGTTCCCACGTAGACGTGCGGCCTGTTGACAGCCATTGCCGAGAAGGTCTTGGTGCCATGGTCGGAGGCGGAATAGAATTCCCCAACGGGAGGATTGACAAAATCCTTGGTGCCGTAGATTCTTACATTATAGAAGCTTTTCAGCCGGTCTACGTTCATAAAGCCACCGTCGACCACAGCGATAATCTTACCTTTTCCTCTGAAGCCAGCCTCATGAAGTTTGATGCCATTGAGCATCGCGATCTGCTTCTCAGTCGACCCGTAGACCGATGATGGCACCGAATCCCAAGGATTGAGCGTCTCCTTCAGAATGCTCCTTTTCACGGGCGAGATACTATCGGGCGTAATGTTCACCAGTTTCACCTCCTTTATAAAAGGCAGCGACATCAGGGCAAAGACTCTCGAAGAATCGTTGGTGCTCACCAGGACACTGTTGTTCCATTTGCTCTGTCCTACCACCTTCACGTTCTGCTCGCTGATGACGGAGATATATCTGGGCGATACGGGAAGGTCGGTGGAGTCGAGTGCGATGTTCTGCCGCTCTCTTCGGCTGATTGAACGTTCGGAAAGGAATTCTTTGGGTTTGTCGAGACTATAAGGAGAATAGGCCTTATCGGCAAGCGTCAGTCGGAAGAGCCAAGCCTTGGTATTGGGCCAGACAATCTTGTCGGTTGCACGAAGGGTACTTGCGGTGATACTCAGACTAATCAGAAAGAATATAGTAAGGGCCGAGAAAGCCAGTTTTTTTGAGGTCATTGTTTATTGTTCCTTGAATAATGGTCTGCAAAATTAATATTTTTCTTCCACTTTCCTAGCATCACAGAATCTTTTTTATTCACAAAAGGCACAGAATTAGGGACATCGGATATTTCGTGCGGGTCTGAGGACTGCATTTCTTTCATGGACGTCAGACTACCACTAAGCCCAATTTGCGCTCTACGTGCTGGTGTGCCGCCTCCGTGGCACTGAGTCCAGAGCGAGTTCAGGACGCTATCCCCAGTCTGCGTTCCTATCGTCGCTTGACTGGGGTTACCGAGAGTCAGCCCCATCGGGGCTGTAGCACATCCCCACGATTGATAGACCGGACTATCACTCACCTTCGCCCACATAATGTTTCAGGAAGGATAACTAGCCTGGAAGGCAATACCTCAGAAATGCCGGGTACATACACGAGCGTAGCGAGTGAATGTGCCCGGACTGGCGGGATGATGGTCGACTCTGCCTTTCAGGCAGTTCATCACTGCCTGAAAGTTGAGATATAACAATAAAGCCCGCAATCCCAGATTGGGTGCGGGCTTTATAGAGGTATTGAAGAAAATGATTATTCAGCGTAGGTGATCACAACACTCTTGATGCGTATTTGCGACTTACCGCCAGTCGTGGTGTTGGCATTGGTGATCACGACCGACTTGGCATTGATGCCAGAGAAGGTCAGCGTTGTACCATCGAGAGCGACAGTTCCAGGATCTACTGTCACTTTGCCTTCTGCCGTATAGTCTGTACCGCTATAGCTGTCGCAAGTGATAACGATACTCTTGATGTTCTTGCTCGAGGTCACCGTGAACAGATTCTTGGGATAGACACGGATTGTGCCTCCACCTGCCGTATAATACTTCGGTGCGTTGGTATTTCCACCAGCCTCGAAGACGAGTTTTGTTCCGTCGATCAAGAGAAGGGTCGTCACCTCAGCTGCATTATCCAGACCGCAGTCGGTAGCCGAGAAGCTGATGGTATTGCCGCTCACTGTGCCGATAGTGCCCTTATCGCCTTTGTCGTCACTGCCGCCAGCATTGTCGATAGAGATGATCTGACTGCCCTGAGCCATCTCGGGAGTAGTTCCATACATGGTGAGCTTACCCTTCACCACAACGGTCTGTCCAACCTTGATCTGGTCTTCGGCAGTAAACTTATCGCCATTGAGATAATAGCCACGGAATATCTCAAACTGGTTGGTCGTAGTACCGTCGTCAGAGATGAAATAGGTAGCGTTGCCATAGCTCGTTGAGACTTCAGAGATCTCAGAGATCTTACCCTTCACATACACCTCGGAAGTATTGCCAGCCTTGGCCTGCTGATTGGCAGCTACAGAGTTATAGGGATTGTTCTGAGTTCCTTCGCCAGTAGCCTCACCTTGTGGCTCATCGCTTCCACCACTGTCAATTTTTGGAGCAGTTCCCTCATGAAGGACGAAATTGCGCACCTCCCAAGTGGCCGAGTTGTCGGTACAGGTGTACTGGAGAGCCACGACGATATTGTTCTTCCCTACAAACTGGGCAGGCAAGTTGACTGCGGCGGTATACCATGTATTCCAGTCACTGCCTTCTGTCATTTGATCACCATTCAGCAGCTCGGTCCACGTTGTGGTCGTAGGATCGCCCGTATAATTGTCGGTCACCAGTACACGATCAGCTACGCCAGCTTTGGACTTTCCGTAATTAGTGTAGTAGCGGAGCATGTACTCGAACTTCACGTATGCCCCGTTCGACTTCGTCAGGTCTACCGGTGCAGACACCAGGAAAGCATTGGAAGGAGTCGTGGCCCCATTGGCATAGCCCGTACCCTTGGCATACTTATGCGAATCTATCGTCCAAGCGACACCCTCAGGAGTGACGGCTGTGAAGGGAGTGAAGTCTGAGGCAAACGTAGCGTTGATATATACGCTGTCGTCATTCACGACTGTAGTGACAGTGCCATTGTTGCGGCCAGGATAGTCGTAGGGTGACGGCACATCCTCACAAGAAGTAAAAGCCATGGCTGATGCAGCCAAGATGGTGAGAATTGATAATATCTTTTTCATTTTATTTGTTTTTTCAATATTGATTGGATGGATTAATTGGCTGGTTGAACATCATCGATACTGCGGATGATGAACTCTTTATAACGGTTGTAGGTGACCACAATTCCCGTCACGTTTACTTTCCCCGTGGGCACGTAGCTTGCGGCAAAGTCGGCGTAGTTGCTGGTGTAGATCATGACGCTCTTGTCTACGCCCTTAAAGTAGATGCTCTTCGAGCCCGCTCCACCGTTGGGATTGGCAAAGGTCGTAGTGTCATTGGGCACGTCGAACTGAACATTCTTGATGGTCGCCAGTTTACCGCCATCGTTGAAGCTGTCCCACGTGGAGTTGTTGAACGTCACCGGCTCCACGTTCTGCGTCTTGCCCGTCAGCTTGAAGTGGCTGTTCCAGAGCAGACGGCTCATACGGCTGACGTAGGTGTTGCCACTGGCATTGGTATAGGGCACTCCAATCTGAGCCTGAAGACCGTAATTGCCGATGTAGAGGTCCTTGAGGTCAACGAGGATCTCTGTACCCACGGGCAGATAGCCCCAGATGCCTCCCTCAGAGATGGCGATGATGATGGCGCCGGTCTCATCCTGAAGCGAGATCTCATTATAGAGGTTTCCCTCAATATCATTGCCCGTCACGATGCCTTTGATTTGGACATCGGTGGTGATCTGCGTATAGCTCTTGCCGTCGCGATAGTCGGTAGTGATATAATTCTTGTATTGGCTCTTGAGCTGGGCTATGGAGATCACGTTGCTCTCTACGATAGCCTCATTGCCACGCGAGTTGAGTTCGGTGGGCTCATCCCAGTCTCCATCCATACAGCTCGTCAGAAGACCGGCAATCAAGGCCAGCATGATGATTTTTATTTTGTTCATAACTGAGTATATTCCTTTGTGTTGATACGTCTTGAAAAATCAGAAGCGATAAGAGACCTGGAACATTCCGTTGGTACCATATACATGATATTTCTTAGGATTCTTTGAGAATACATAGCCACGGCTGTTTCCGGAGTTGGTGGCATCACTGCGGCTCTGCTCGTAACCGCCAGTGACGATCTTCTCATTGTTCAGGATGTTGGTGAGCATCAAGTTGAAGGAAAGCATGCCGCCACGCTTGATGCGGATGCTCTTGCCGATGCTTCCGTCGAGCATGAAGCCGCCCTTGCCCTTGGCTTGATCCAGGACATTGTAGGATCCGTCCTCATTGACTCCATTGGGGAGCGAGGCCACCTTACTGGCATAGCGCCAATAAGGAGAGTAGCTGAGGTAGATGCGGCCGTAGTAGTTGCAGGAGAGCGTGACATACCAGCCTTTGTTGTGATAGTCCAGTCCGAGACTGGCAGCAGTGAGCGGCGTTCCGCTCTCGCGCATGTCCTTGACGAGCGCACGGTCGGTATTGTACTCGCCCTGAGTGGAATTCAGATAAACCACATCGGCATCGCTGGAGTTCTTGGCCTCACTGATCGTTCCGATGGCTTTCAGATCCAACCAGGAGAAGAGCTTGAAGTTCATACCGAGCTCCGCGCCGTAGTATTGCTTCCGAAGACCGGACAGAGAGTTGTAGGAGAAGGAGTTGATGTCGTCGAAATAGAAGCAAGTCCATTCGGCAGCGTCATCCACCTGTGCGAAATAACCGCTCAAGTTGGCGCGGAGCCAAGAGCCACTGTACTGGTAGCTGAACTCAGAACTGAAGATGCGCTCATTTTTCAGATTGCGCACGAAGTCGTTGTTCATCTCGGCAGAGGCGAAGGCCACGTTGGCGAGCGGTGCATTCCACTGATAGCCGGCACCAATCGAGAGCACATGGCCATGGCCTGCGTCCCACGACACGGCACCCTTGACGCCACCGTCGAGGAATCTAGCCTTGCCGCTCTTGCCATAGGAATTCTCGGCGAAGAGACCGTTTTTCATCTTGCCGTCGCGCTCGATGCTCGTGCCGCCAATCTTTCCGTTGAGGGTGAAGTGGAAGCGGCCCACGGTTGCTGCATAGTTGGCCCAGGCGTAAGCCTTGTTGGTATAGATGTTGTAGTTGTAGCCGAACTTGTCGCCCTCACCCACAGAAGCGTTGGGATGGTTCAGGTCGTACTGCACCCAGTCGGAGTTGGGCGAATAGTTGCCCACAGCGTAGGTATTAATGTTGTGGAAGTATTCTGCTCCCAGCAGATCGTCCATCGTCTTATAGTGCATACCCTTGTTGGTGGCCAGCACGAATCCTGCATTCCAATTGCTGTTCTTTGTTTCGATGACGTTGAGCGTGGAAGCGAGAGTGAGATAGAGGTTGTTGTTGTGACGTGCCTCAATGTAGTACATGGCGTCACGACCCAGCGTGTTGGCGTTGCGGTTGGCCCAATAGAGGCGGTCCCACTGTATCTGGCGGTTCTCCTTGTTATACTTATAATAGTCCACCGCACGCTGCCAGTCCCAGTAGGCTGACTCGGTCTGCAGGGCCGTGTTGCCAGTGTTCCATACGTCATAGTAGGTACTGGGCAGTGTCTTCCAATAGTCGGGAGCGGGATTGTCGCTGTTGTTGTAGTTGAGCTTCGTGCTCTTATAAATCGAATACTTGCCCAGCAGCGTGGTCGTTAGCTTCATATCGTTGGTAATCTTCCAGTCCCAGGTGAACAGCGCACTCGGAGCATAGTCGTTCACCACGCGGGAGTTGCGCTTCTTGCCGTTCTGATAGCCCCAGTAGGGATTGTACTGATAGTCGTTGGCCAGCCAGAAGCTCTCATCCGTGGCTGCGCCCTGCGAGGCGCGCTCTGTCGGGTTTCCCCAGGTTGAGAACGAAAGCGTGTGGCTCTTGCCAATCAGCTTCTCGAAGCCGAAGAAGTAAGACAGCGAGTTGTAGAATGTACCCTCGACATATCCATGGTCGGCCCAGCGGTAGGTGACGTTGGCACTGAAGGCCCAGCCTTTCTTGTTGAAGCCGCTGTTGTAGGTGTACATGCCACGCAGCGTGTAGTTGCGGTTGGCAGCGCCGATGGAGAAGCGGTGCCCCGTACGCTGGTCGCCCGAACGGAAATCGTAGTTGTTGGATCCTGCAAGACCCGAAACGGCAAAGCTTCCGGTCTCGAAGGGCAAGGTGAAGTCCACATTTCGGGTCAGCTGGTTCAGACCGCCGACAGAAGAATAACTGAAAGTGCCGCGCTCTACATCATTCACTGGGGCTCCGTTGATATAGATCTCATTGTACTTCTGATTCAGTGCCCTGTATCTGAATCTCACCGGTGAGAACAGATAGCCCACTTCATTGGCATAGGTGTTGGTGTTGGAGTTCAGGATGGTCACCCCTTGGTAGGAGTTGGCATCCTCATCCAACTGTGATTCGGTGAAGGTGAACGAGTTGTCGTCCAACGACTGCGCCTGTTGCCGTTGGTTGTTGTTCTGGGCAACAGCGGTCGAGACAGTACACAACGCGAACACCAATAATTTTACCTTTATTCGCATTTGATGATGAGTTGATTGTTATTTTCTGCAAAGATAGCAAAATTTTGGGACAAGTGAAAAAGTCCGTGGATGATTTGGAGGAAAATCGGCAAAGGTGAAAAGTTCCGGGAATAATTTGAAGGAAAATCTCATCCTCACCGTCAGGCTATCGC
>ONYS01000063.1 GCA_900322095.1 uncultured Prevotella sp. | reverse complement strand
TAATGTCTTTAGCAAGCATAATGCAACTAAAAAAAATCGAAGTACCTTTAACGGAAGCCAATTTTAGAGTTTTGTTACAGCCTCTCTGTAGGGAGGGGATGGGGGTGGGTCTGTTGGGTCTTCTTGTTGGTGGGTCTTCTTCTTTTTTCTTTTTTATTTGTGCTGATTGTAATACTGCAGTCCCTGCTCCACATTCTTGATGAGAGACTTGCTCGTGTAGGTGGCGCCACTGACGGCATCGACCTTCGTGGAGAGAGCCTTCTTAACGCTCTTACCCTCGTAGTTCTTGAGTAGAGCCTTGGCACGATTGAAGAAGTCGGGAGTCTCACGGTTGGAGAGCGCCTCGATCTTCGTGATCTTGTCCTTCTTGATATAAATCTTCACGGGCGTGGGACCATGCAGGCCACGCACCTTACTGGAGATGTTCGTCGTGTTGACCACCGTCTGTCCGTTGGCTTTCGTCATGTTCTGGTCGGAGGGCATGAAGCCCAAGGCGGCGCCAAGCATCACGGCACCCACGCAGGCTGCTAAAAATGTACTGTTCTTCATTTGCTTTGTTTTATTATCCTTTTACTACTAAGACGGATAAAACTCAGAAAAGTTTAATTTTCGTCTCCACCCGCTTCTTGTCGATGATGCCATTGGCAGCCTTCCGCGCATCCAGTTTTACGGGCTCGAGGGTGAAGTCAGGTGTGTTGTAGCTGTTCAGCAAGCGGTCGTAGTACTGCCCGGGATTGCGCTGGGGAAGCAGGAACGGCTTACCCATGCGACCGTTATTGTCGACATGGGCCAGATAGAGCTGGGTGTAATAGCCGTTGATGCGGCGCGAGGTGAAGACGATCCAATGACTGTTGCGGCTCCAGTTGTGCCATGAGTCGGTGTTGCGGCTGTTGATCTCCGTAAGCGGACGGGCCTTCATCGTCTGCAGATCGAGCAACCACTGGTCGGCCTCCTTATGCCAGATGGGGAAGCAGCCGTAGTCGCTCATCGTGAAGAGCAGGAAGCGACCGTTGTAGGACGGGCGCGGATGGTTGGCGCTCTTGCCCATGGCGCGGGCGTTGAAGATGGTATCCACCTTGCCCACCGTGCGCCCTGTCTGCGGGTCGAAGCCCACACGGCAGATGTTGTACTTGATGCGCTTGTAGTTGGCCGGGATGTCCCATGCGTCGGACGACACAAAGTAGAGCGTGCGTCCGTCGGGAGAGAATACCGGGTAGTTCTCGTAATGGTCCTTCGTCGTCACGTCGGGATTCAGCACGAGCTGATGAGTCGACGGATGATAGATGAGCACGTCGGAAGCCTGGTCGAAGACCTCGATGCGCTCACTGCGCACAGCGTGGAAACTCTGATGGGTCTGGTTGGTGCTGTAGGCCACCCACTGTCCCGACGGATGCCAATAGGGATAGACCATTGAGCCTTTGATGGAGTCGTTCTTGGCCTTGAGGATTTCTACGTTTCCCTTCTGCGAGATGAGCGTACCGCCATTGGCACCGCGGATGTGGAAGGTGAACTGTTCGGGCGAAGTCTGATTGCTGGTATGGCAGTTCAGGCAGGCGCCCGGCACGGCGGTGTTCTCGAGGATGGCACTCTCGTCGAAATTGCTCAGGTCGCGCTGGTAGATGCCCATCTTGCCATAGACCTCATAGCCGGGAGGGATGAGACGGTAGGTGAGTCCCCACTCGCCGAGCGGGTCGGTGGATACGTTGACCTGAAAGTCGCGGTACTGCTTCCACTCGCCGCCCTCCTTGGCAAAGACCGTGAACGAGAGTTGGCCGCCCTTGTTCTCCTCCGTCAGTTTGTGCCAGTCGTCCACGTCGAAGTCGGCATAGTCGCCGTGAGCCTCAAGCTGGCCGCCCTTCGATCCCTTGACCTCAACAAAGACTCCGTCCACATCGTCGCCCACGACATTGAAGTCCAAAGGCGCGATGCCTGCGGGAATGGTTGTTCCGGCATAGTCGGGGAATATGTGGGGCAGGGCATTCACCTGTGTGGCTCGGGAAGGTCTGCCGCCGCAGGAAGATAACAGGGTGATGAAACTCAGAGCCAACAGAAGGCTAAGAATTGTCACCGCACGCTTATTTATAGTCTTTCTCATATCGCTAATGTTCTGTTATTTAAAGGATGTCACCGTCAGCTGCTTCTTGAATTCGTCCAAAGGCAGGGCCGTCGTGACCATCACGGTTTTCTTTTCTCCGGGAATAAGATCGAAGTAGTTGTCGCTGAAGAAATTGTCTATGCCCTCGATGCTCAGGCAGACAGCGCGCGCGAAGGCATCGGCACGGAGCGTGACCTCCATTCCGCCCTTGACGGGAGCAACCGTCGTCGTGATATGCACATCGGGATACTGCATCTGCTTCTGCAAGAGCAACTCGTAGTTGTTGTCATAATCCTTGTCGGCATGGAAAACGGCATGCACGAAGACCTTCGACTTGTCGTTCTGGCCGAGGAACTGGTCGACGGGCATGTCCCAAAGACTGGCGGAGACATTGGCGGCTACCGTTGCGTCCTTTTTCTCCTGACGCAGCACCCGGCCGCTCATGTCCATCAGACTTACCGTGAGCGTGCCGCGGACAGACTGCTGACGATCGTTGACAACATAGACGGCGAGCTTGCCATCCTGCTCGATGGGCGAGACGAGGATGTCGTCGTAGGCCTTGCGCGACATATACTGCGCGGCCTTCCATCGGCCGTAGTAGTCGATAGACGACCAAGAGGCAACGGGCCAGCAGTCGTTGATCTGCCAGAACAGCGTGCCCCAGCAATAGCCCTTCTGCCGACGGTGGCTCTCGATGGCGGTCTTCATGGCATCGCCCTGAAGCAACTGGCCCAGATAGAGCTGCTGGCGGAAGTCCCTGGGCTCATGATACTCGTTGACGAGATAGGTCTCGATGAGTCCGTTGGCATGCTCACCGCCCCGCTGATGCGCCATCATCACGTCGGAATAGATGTTCCAGTCGGCTGAGTCGGGCGCAAATTTCTCCACGGTGGCAAACTCGGGAAAACTCTGCATACCGTACTCCGAGAAGAAGCGGGCCCGCTCGTGGTTGTAGTTGGACACGGGTTTCTTGCCATGCCAAACTTCCCAGTAATGACGGTCGCCCTCATGGTCGTTGCTGCCGTGGCCGTAGTCGCCAAACGGTGAGGAAGGCCAATAGGCAACGTCAGGGTCATAATCCTTTACGGCCTTGGGCAGGACGTCGTAGAAGATGTTCTTATATTCCTGCCAGACCTTGTCGGCCTGACCGAGTTTCTCGTATTGCCGTTTCCATCCCCAGTTGTACCAGCCGTCCTGACACTCGTTGTTGCCGCACCACAGGGCGATGCAGGGATGGTTGCGCAGACGGATGATGTTGTCCTTGGCTTCCTCGGCCACATTGTCGAGATAGGCTCCGCTTCCGGGATAGAGTCCGCAGGCAAACATGAAGTCCTGCCAAACGAGGATGCCCTTCTCGTCGCAGAGCTGATAGAAGTAGTCGTCCTCGTAGATGCCGCCACCCCATACGCGCAGCATATTCATGTTGCAGCCGGCGGCAGCATTCACTACTTTATTATATACATCCGCCGTCACGCGCGGCAGGAAGTTGTCGTTGGGAATATAGTCAGCGCCCTTCATGAACACCTTCTTGCCGTTGAGCTCGAAGTAGCACGAGCGACCGATGCTGTCCTTGTCGGCCACAAAGCGCAGCGAGCGCACGCCGACCTTCTCTGTCTTCTCTCCAATCAGCTCTCCGCCCTTGCGGAGCGTGGTCTTCAGCGCGTAGAGGTAGGGTTGGCCGAGACCATTGCTCCACCACAGATGAGGATTTTTGATGTCGAAGGGCAGCGTAATGATATTGGCGCCCGCCCTCAGGCTAATACGCTTCTTGGCAAGGAGCTTTCCTCCGTCGGTGACCGTGAGTTCAACATCCTTCATGGGTGAGTCGGCGTCGATAGTGACGGTGTTGGTGAGTCGGGCCAACTGCGGGGTGACCGACGGCTGCCGATACCACGTATCGCGGACGACGGCCTTATCCCATGCCGTGAGCACTACCGGGCGCCAAATGCCGATAGTGACCAGTCGCGGTCCCCAGTCCCAGCCATAGTGGTAACCGGCCTTGCGGGTGAAGGGACTCACCTTCTTGCCGAAGAGTCCGCCATTCTCGCTTTGGTCGTTGGCGGCCGCATATTTGATGGGAGACGCGTCGTAGGCCTCCAGTCCTTTTTTCGTGGGAGAGTGGAAATAAACAGTCAGCACGTTGCCCGTATCGCGCAGCAACTTGGTCACGTCTGCTGTCCAGCGGCGGAACATGTTGTCGGCCGATAGGATGCTCGTGCCGTTGAGCTTTACGTCGGCATAGGTATCGAGGCCATTGAAGCAGACCTCTACATGGCTGCGGCCCTTGAGCTCAGCGGGCAGATCGAAACGGTTCTCATAGATCCAGTCTTCCTTGTCGACCCACTGAGCGCCACGCTCGTTGAGCCGGAAGAAGGGATCGTCGAGCAGACCGCAGGCCATGAGATCGGTCTGCACGGTGCCGGGCACAGTGGCCGGATGCCAGTTGGAAAGACGAACCTGACGGAATTGCCATCCCTTGTCGAGAGTCAACGTCACGGCTGACGCCTGTATTTGTAAAGATGTCATCATCATAATCATCCAGAGAAATATGCTGAGAATACTCTTTTTCATAATCAACGCGACTTAATATATTCTTTTTTTTAATCAACGTGATTTATCTATACCTTATTATATAGGAAACCGGAACTGCGACGAACTTAATAAATCGCTTTCATCTTCTCCTTGCCCTTCTTCTTCACGTTGCCACCCATGAGCAGATAGTGCCAGGCGTTGTAGCAGAGTGGCGGCTGGTTGAGGGCAGGATCGTTGCGGTTGGTCATATAGGCGCGGATGAAGTTCACCGTGGACTCCACATTTTGCTGGTCTACACTGTAGGGCATGCCCTGCAGCGAGTTGTGCTGTTGCAACCATGAGCCGACGAGCACCTGCTGGATGGCGTAGGGAATGTGGTCGAACTGCACGAAGCGGCCGAGGGGATAATACTGCATGAAGCGATTGACGTCGCGCTGGAGCAGCTCGTAGGCTATCAGATACTCATAGGCCATGCGGTTGTCGTACTTCTTATTATCGATAAGCAAGAGTCCGAGCATCTGGTCCATCTCCTGATCGCTGAAGAGGTAGTCGCGGTGCTTGATGCGCAGTTCGCGCAGACGTCCGTACTCCCGGTCGGCGTTGACGGCCTTGTCGTTGTAGAGGAAGCGCTCCTGATTCTTAGCCCAACGGCTGTAGAAAAGACTGTGCTCGAGCATGCGCAGGTATTTCGATGCCACGGCATAGTTGCCATTGATGATCTCGCACTGGGCGATGCGGCGCGTCAGCCGTCCGCTCTTGCGGTAGTTGGGGATGGCCTCCTGCGCCTCAAAGGTGTAGCGTTCGGCATCGTTGACCATGCCCAGCTGATAGAACACTTCGGCCGTGGGCAATGGTGAGGTCATGTCGCGGGTAAAAGTGGGGAAGAGTCCTTCGGCACCGTTCTGATAGAACTCGAAGAGGCGGTCGCAAAGCTGCCCCTGCATGGCAAGGGCGAGATTGACGCAGCTGACGCTCATCGGCGACGAGGCCTGCTGCTTCTGGGCCTTCTCCACGATGCGCTGCCACTGATGGGTGCGCACGAGGTAGTCGTAGTCGATGAGCTCATAAGTGGCGGGCGCAAAACTGAAGCGCAGCCAGGGCACCGTGGCGACAATCAACACCAAGAGCTGACTGACGGCCGCTACCCTCTCCCGTTTCTCTGCAAGCTGAGGAAGACGGACGCCGACAAAGGGACCCAGCACAAACAGCGCCATCACCAACCACTGCATCCATGGGATAACGGCAGGATAGCGGAAATAGTTGATGCCACCAAAAAGTTTATAGTAGGGATATTGCAGAAAGAGACTGCACACCATGACAACGGCCACGGCATAGACTGCGGCAACGAGGCCCACCCAACAGATAGATGGCTTGGGTGAGCTGCTGCAGGCGGTCTGTCCTTGCATGACCAGACCATGGAACAGCACAAACGCCGGCAGCATCCAGATGGCTGCTCCAAAGAACCAATAGCCTGCGGGAATGGCCAGCAGGAGATAAAGTGCGGAGGCGCGCCACGAATGGCTATGATCACGCACGATGATATAGTGCAGCATCAATTCCTCCAAGCCAAGCAAGGCAATGGCAAAGGAGAGCAGCACATTCTCGTTGCCCATGAATCCCCAAAGGGCGATGGCGGGAACGAAGCTCAGCAGATACCACACCCGAGCAGTACCGAGGCGCCGCATGAGCGCCCACGCGAGTCGTTGCAGACAGAAGAAGACAAGGGCAAGCAAGATGGCACCGACCGCATAGAGATAATAGAACTGCGTGATGAACTCGGCCACATAGTCGGCCAGTCCACCCGGCACGCTCATGCGCTCGGCGAAATAGGATGGGGTGAAAAGAAAAAGCTGATACTGCTCCTGATAGCTCAAGGCACTCCGATAGGGGAAGACCCAGAAGAGAGCCACGACAGTGGCAAACAGGATGGAGAGCAGAACTTGCCAATGCTTATGAAAGAACGACTGCATAATGGGACTAATTATTAACGAAAGTAACGCCAGGAGCCCGCTTGGACAGGCTCTTGGCGCATGCTTGAAGATATTTATAATACTTGCTGTTACACACTTATTTATTTCTTAACAACAAAGTGCCAGAAAGTTCCCTCACTACCAGGAGTCGTGTGTTGAGCACGGATGTAGAGATCCTCGTCTGTGACCTTAGTAATCTCGAAGTTGTGAGTTTCCTTATAGTCTTCATTGATAAGGTACGGGAACACGATGTTGCCAGCGCCACTGGTGATCAGGTTGCAGATGACGTTCGTATCGGTGTTGCGTGCCGAGAAGTCAAGTTTAAACGTACACGTTCCACTCTTGTCGCCGCGAGCATTGGTCTCATCATAAATGACAGTGGTCAGCGTTCCGTTCTTCCAAGAGAAAGTCATCTCGCCGTAAGAGCCACCCTGACCGGTAACATCAGTAGTCCACCAACTTCCGGCAGCATCCGTACTTGAGCCGTTACCCCAGTTGTTGCCTGCAGAGAGCACCCAGGTCTTCGTAGCGTCAGCCGTTGCGGGATCCTTCGGGTCGCAGCCTGTAATCAACTTGATTTCTTCAGGAGCCTCAGTGTAAGTCTGAGCAGTGTATTCTCCGAGATCGATTGTATGCGTGTTGCCGGCTGCATCCATGATGTCAACAGAGAGCTTCAGCGGTTTGTCGATATCGTAGACAGTCAGAGAGCCCAGGTTCTTGTCAAGCGTTGTGGTACCCCACTTGAAGGTGCAGAGCACGGGGTTGACATTGCTCACGATATTGAGCTTGTTGCCCAGACGGCCCTCAGCATCCTTTTCCTGCTCCACCTTGATGAGATTCTTGTTGAAGCCTGTGCCGAAATGGTCGGGAGCACCGGTCTGTCCAACGCAGAGACGGCTCTTCAACTCATCAGTCAGATAGGTAATGGTATCTACCTGCACAGTGATGTCCTTCTCCTCAGGAGTTCCACCGTCGTTGGTAGTGAGGCACTTTACAGTGTTCTGGCCCAACTTGGTGAAATAGATGGTAGCGTCAGCTGAAACCGTATTGGTGGTGTTCTCGATCAGCTGGTCAGCCTGCCAGGCCACATTGGTCGGCGAGTTGCAGACCACGCGTACCTGATTGGAGTTTTTACCGTCCACCTGAATAGGTGTGACGGACACCTTGAGCTGGTCGGCGGATACATCGCTCCATTCTGAACCTCCCTCGATATCGGAAGGGTCGCAGGAAGCCAAAGCCAGGGCCAGCAAAGGCATTGCAAAAAATATCTTTTTCATGTCAATGTTCTTTTAAATTGAAACAAACTTATTACCAGCCTTGGTATTCGGAACTGTTGTCCCATCCTTCGTTCTGCACGACGCTGCCCAAAGAGATCTGGTTCTCAGGCATCTTGAAGAATCCAGCCGTTGCGTTGTAGCGTGCGGCATAGCCTCCGTTGTGTGCAGTGTTCTTAGCCTCCTTGCCACAGTAGTAGACAGGCTGATTGGTCTGTGCTTCCAGGGCTTGTGCAGCGATATGCCAGCGACGGATGTCGTTCCAGCGTACACCTTCAAAGGCCAGCTCGTGGCGACGCTCATTCTGGAGTGCCTTCAGCGAATAAGTACTGATGGCGGGCAATCCTGCACGGGCACGCACCTTGTTGATGCCGCTCACGTCTTCCTTCAGCTCGCTCTGCATAAGCAGAACATCGGCGAAGCGCAGGAGTACGAGGTCGTGAATGTTGTCGAGCTGCATGTTGTTGCCGTAGCCACCGCTAAGACCTCCCTTGTCGCCATACATCAGATCCTCGAAGCAGCATACATACTTGTTGCCGTCCTTGGCTGAGATAGGAGAAAGTTTCTTCTCATAGTAATCGGTCTCCTGCACGAAGTCTGCCCAGCCGCCTTTCTTGTAGGCCGGCAGCTTGTTGACATCCTGGATAGAAGCCTCAAGACGCATGTCGTTGGGCTCATCAGCCTGCCATTCCTTCACGAGGTTAGGAGCCACAGGGCCTGCGCCCCAGCCCTGACCGAAGGGGAAGGTGTTGGCATAATCCTGACCGCCACGAACACCAAAGTGCAGGGCGTAGCCATTGGCATAACCGATAGTGGTGTTCCAAGAAGCCAGTTTGTTGAACTTGATGGCAAACATCGACTCGGGGTTGCTGTCGCTAGCCTGTGTCTGGTCGTCCTCAACCCACTTCAAGCCCTGGCCCTTGGTGTAATCGTAGTCCTCCACGGTGCAACGGTTGGTATAAGCCCAGAGGTTGCGGAAGTCGGAAACGAGAGAATAACCGGAATTGTTCACACAGTCGTCGACGAGACTGATAACCATCTGCTTGGTGAGCTTAGAGCCATCGGGCAGGTCAACCTCAGTAAGAGGATTGTAGGTTGTGCTGACCAGGTCCTTCAATTCGGTACCGTTGCAATACATACCGGTGTAGAACAAGAATGCACGTGCCAGCATACCCTCGGCTGCGTATTTGTCCACATGACCATCGTTGCGACGCTTTGCGGGCAGCAACTGTGTGGCCTGATAGAAGTCCTGAAGAATCTGTCCCCAAAGGGTCTTCACGTCTCCCTGCTTCACCACCTTACCTGTGGCTTCGGTCATCAAAGGCACATTGCCATACATCGAGGCGAGCTCATAATGATAGAAGGCGCGGAGGAAGAGAGCCTCTCCCATATCAGTATTGCGCAGGTCTTCGCTCAGTGAGGTAATCTTAGGCAGAGCCTCGATAAGCGTGTTGGCGCGGGAAATGCCGGCGTAGCGGTCCTTATAGAACTGCTCGGTCATATTCTGGTTGTAGTTGCAGAGCAAGTCCTCAGCCTGCATGAGCTTATCGTTGGTACCGCCACCACCAAGGTTGTCATCGCTAGCCAACATGGAGACATAGAAGAACGACTCCTGTGGCGTGGCAGAAACCTGGTTAAGGTTTTCATATATACCGGCAAGCGAGGCTGTAGCATCCTCTTCCGAGGTAGGGAACTTGTCGGTCGTAGCCTCGGTAATATCGTCGGCATCCAAAGAGCAGGACGCCAGCGTGAGGGTCATCGTGGCTGCTGACAATAAATATAATAGCTTGTTCATTGTTTCTGATTTTAGAATTTAATATTTACACCCATCAGGAAAGTACGCGGTGAGGGATAGTTGCCGACATCTACGCCGGTCACCCAAGGCTCACTGCTGTTGAGAGCCATACCGTTCTCAGGATCCATTCCGTCGTAGCCGGTGATGGTGAAGAGGTTCTGGGCAGTGAAGTAGAGACGCAGCTGCTCAAACGGGCAGTTCTTCCAGATGTTCTTGAAGTCGTAACCCAAGGTGAGGTTCTGCAGGCGCAGGTAGCTGGCATTCTCACAATAGATGTCGGAGATCTGCTGCCAGTTGGCACCCGTGTTGCCCGGAGCCAGACGCGGATACTTGTTGGAAGTGCCCTCGCCATGCCAGTATTTGTACACCTCGGTAGTGTAGTTCTCATACTGTCCGTCGGTGAACTTACGCCAAGAGCGCATCACCTGCTGTCCAAAGGCGCCATAGAAAGTAGCACTCAGGTCGAAGCCCTTGTAGCCAACATTGAAGCCAAAGCCCATGGTCACATCGGGGTTAGGATCACCCAGTTCAGTCTTATCGTTGGCATCGATCTTGCCGTCGCCATTGACATCAACGAACTTCAGGTCGCCCGGCTTGATTTCTGAACCCTGCAGAGAGTTGGCAGCGTCGCCGCCGCAGTTCTTTTGCAGATAAGCCTGAATATCAGCCTCGTTCTGCATCACGCCTTCAGTCTTATAGCCATAGAAGTAGCCAATAGGATGACCTTCCTCCATACGAGCCATGATACCCGTGTTCTGTGCGAGAAGGTCGTTACCGCCCTCATTGTAGTGGTTGGCGTTGTTGATCTTGGTGACCTTGTTGCTGTTGTAGGCCATGTTCCAGTTCACGCCGTATGTGAAGTCGCTTCCAATCTTATCGTGCCAGTCGAGAGCAATCTCAAAACCGGTGTTGCGCACTGTACCGGCATTCTGCCACTGTGTAGCAAAGCCAGAAGTACCAGGAACCTGAACCTGAACGAGCAGGTCTTTTGTCTTCTTGTAGTACCAGTCGAGCGTAGCGCTCAAACGGCCATTGAGGAAGCGTGCGTCAAGACCGATATCGGTCTGCTCAGAAGTTTCCCACTTCAGGTCCTCATTGGCCAGACGGCCGAGATAAGCACCCTGCGTAGAGGACTCCTTGGTGTTGCCGAATGAGTAGTTGCCATAGTCGCCATAAGAGAATGTGGCAAGGTAGCCAAAGGCATCACCGATGTTCTTGTTACCGTTCTGGCCCCAGCCTGCACGGAGTTTCAGGAAGTTGAGCCAAGAAGCAGCGGGCTCCATGAACTTCTCGTTGGTAATCACCCAGCCTGCGGAGAATGAGGGGAAGTAACCCCAGCGGTGACCGTCGGCGAAGCGGGAAGAACCATCAGCACGAAGGATGGCGCTGAACATATAGGTCTCATTGTAGTCGTAGTTGATACGGCCGAAGTACGAGTTGGCTGTCTCATCAGTATAAGGAACACCCGTTACGGTTGCGCCGCCATTGCGGTCCTTGGTGAGTGAGAGATAAGCGTGAGTGAAGTCGCCATAGATGCTGTTGGTAGCCATACCGGTGAGACTCTCGCCCATTCCCGGACGTGTCTGATAGTACTCAGTACCTATCAAGGCATCGAAGTGGTGGTCTTTCACAGCGAACTTATAGTTCAGCGTGTGGGTCATGCTCCAATTCCATCCCAGTCCCATCTGCTGGTTGGTCTCGTCTGTTGTGCGGAAGCCGTCCTTGTTGGTGGTGTTGGCACTGTATACAGGAAGGAAGTAACGATAGGAGTAGGAATTCTGGCTGTAGTTCACCTGACCACGATAAGTGAGTCCCTTGATGGGCTGCACCTCTACATAGCCAATGGCATTGAATGTGAAGTTACGGCTCTTGTTGTTGGCACTCTGACTGTTGACGAGCTGATAGATGGGGTTGAGAGTATAGGAGTTGTAGTTCATCCATCCCTCAGTTCCTGAGTTTGCCAGGTCTTCGGAGTCGAAGTAGTTGCCGTCCTTGTCATACACAGGCACGCAAGGATTGGCACGCAGGGCGGTAGAGAGCACATTGCTGTACTGGTTACCAATCTGAATACCCTGCTTCTCACGATGCTGGAAGTAGAGGTTCTCACCTACCTTCACAACATCCAGTCCCTTGTCGTTGCGATAGACGACATGCTCAGAGTTCAAGCGGATGGTGAAACGGCGGAAGTCTGACTTGGCATATTTGCCGCCAAGGATACCGTCCTGATACTGATAGCCGATACCGGTAGAGAACGTGCTACGGTCGGAACCGCCAGTGACACTGATATTGTGGTTGGTAGTGATGGCATTCTTGTTGCGCAGGATGTCGAGCCAGTTGGTACCGGCATTGGATCCATTCTGATAGGCGGCCAGCAAGTCAGCATCGATATACTTCGACCAATCATAGGCTGAGCCACCGTTGTTGAATGCTACCATATCCTGCACCTGCATATACTGCTTAGCATTGAGAAGCTTGGGGATGCGGTACATATTCTGCCAGCCGATGTTGCCATCGTAGCTGACCGAGATTCTACCCTGCTTACCTTGCTTAGTAGTGATCAGAATAACACCATTGGCACCGTTGGCACCATAGATGGCTGCTGAGGCAGCATCCTTCAAGACGTCGATACGCTCGATGTCGGCAGGGTTGAGGTTGTTGATGTCGCCGCCGGCCACACCGTCGATGACATAGATAGGCTTCGTATCGCTGTTGGTACCAGCACCACGCACAGCCACCTTAAAGCCGTCGCCTGGCTGACCAGATACAGCGGTGATGTTCACACCCGGAGTCTTGCTCTGCAATGCGCCGAGCACCTGCGTGGTATTCATCTTCTGAACGTCGTCGCCGCTCACCTGCACGGTAGCACCAGTGACGAGTTTCTTCTTCTGAGTACCGTAACCTACGACCACCACTTCGTTGAGCGACTGGTTGTCGGCCTCCAGCGTGACGTCGACATTGCCTTGGTTGCCAACGCGCATCTCTACAGTTTTGTAGCCGATATAGCTGATGACGAGGGTTGAACCGGGAGCGACATCAATAGAATAGTTGCCGTCGAAGTCAGTAACGGCAGCGTTTTTGGGATTACCCTTCTCTTGAATCGTAGCGCCAATCACAGGACCTTCACTGTCAACGACATGACCCTTGACAGTTCTCTGAGCCTGCTGGACTACTTGAAGGGCCGGACTCTGCACTGCAGCTGCACGCGCTGTAGAGAATCCCGTTCCTGCCCATGTGGCTGAGCAGAACCCCATCAATAACATAGTTCTTAAATAAATTGGATTCATTTGTTATGACTTAGGTAATAAGATTTTTTATCTACTCGCAGGAAAAGACACATTTAGTGCGGCAAGAAGATCCTGCATTCTTGCTACTGCAATTGATTTAATTCGGTGAATGATTTCTTTTCATTTGTTTTTATATTATTTAAAGATTTGAGATTTAAATTCTACAACATCCGATGCCTTAGCCAATACTATTTTGCAGTAGTCTGCTCTATCCCCAGTTTGCCGAAGCAAAGCTTACGGACGGCACCTTCAGTAATCATCAACACATGTTATTGTTTTTATAATTTCTTTTCTCTGCAGCCGTATCAAAGATAGTTTTCAATATCCTGGCGAGCTCACAGCAATTCAGGTTTGTGGTCTTTATCACATCGCAAATTTAACATCTTGTAATGAAACAGCGGTCATTAAAAGCCGTTAATCTTGGGTCTGGAAACATTTGTAACACCCTTTTGAAACATCTCTTCACATCAACAGATGATGTTTGGTCTCTTCCGGATGGTCCGCAAAGTTTGTCAGACCTTTTCTTCTTACTCGATTTTGCGATTCGATTCCACGTGATTATATTTTTATAAAATTCACGTTGCAAAATTAAAATAAATCAAAATAAAACAATAATACTATTTTTATCAATTCTAATACTATTTTACCTTTTGGGTAAAAAGCCGATATTATAACGCCGAAAGTTGTTTTAGCAACAATTAAAAGAAGGCCATTTGACATTGGTCTGAGCCCCCTATATAATATAGGTATAGACTACAGAGAATAAAATATACTACGAGAAGGCGGGCAATATAATACTACTATACCTGCAGATTGCCAATACAAACTCGCTCACTAGTTTATTTTTATTCGACTCCGTCGATTTCGCATGAAAACAAAAAGCGATCTACTTGTCTGCGCGCTTCGCGCTGGTGTGCCGCCTTCGGGGCACTGAGTACAGAGTGCAGAGATGGACATCGCCCCCAGTCTGCGCTCCTAACGTCGCTTGACTGGGGTTACTCATGAGTGTGCCCCTTCCGGGCACTAATCACTACTGACAAACCCAGAGGTACTGGTACCTTTCCACAAAGTATTCAACTTTCGAAAATAAAAGACGAGATTCCGTCTGGAAGACGGTACCTTGGTAACCGGGTACATACACAAGCGAAGCGAAGTGGATGTGCCCGGATTAAGGATTGATGGTTGAGTCTGCCTGGAAGGCAGTACCTACGAAAGTAGTATGAAGGTAGTGCCTTCCAGGCACAGTGATTCCTGCATTTCTTTCCGGGCACACGTCCGCTTCGCTCCCGTGTACCCGGTTTCTGAGGTACTGCCTTCCAGGCAGTTATTTGCTGCAGAAAATTGAGTAATTCATAATTAGTGTTCACTGAATAAATATTTTGACCCACACGGGTCCCAAAAAATCAACGCCTCGTTCAGGTCCACAAAGGAGAAAATGGAGCCAGAAAA
>ONYS01000142.1 GCA_900322095.1 uncultured Prevotella sp. | reverse complement strand
CTGCCGGGCTGTTAAGGAGGGATATCATTCCATATTCGTAATTGCGTCACCATCAATTGCTGAAATAAGCTTATAACTAACTGATAATCAATGATGACACTTCATCCAACCAAAGATGTGATGAAGTCAGAAATATAACAAAAGCACAATGTTTAAGACAACGAGGCATGGGCGGACGGAGATCTGCCAAAAGTAGGAATGATGAAGGACAAGAATGATTCGCGGAGATCTCTGAAAATGAAGAATCCCCGCCGCGATCCAAAAGACCAACGGCTGGGATTCCGTATAAAAGAGTTTGACGAAACGTCGCGATTATTGCTTCACTACCTTGCGGCCATTCTGGATGTAGAGGCCGGGAGCGAGGTTGTCGAGGCTGTCGCCTACATAGCGGCCGTTGAGGTCATAGACCTTGCCGTTGGCGGTGGGAGTGGCCTGGATGTCGTGGATGCCCGTGGGGATCACGTCCGACTCGTCGTACACCACACCAGCCTTGGCTGCTCCAGATGTATTGTCGTTTGTGATATAGTAAGAGCGGAATGGACGCACATTCACCACATCAAATAATGTCGTAAGCTGCCCTGACTTCCAGAAGAGGTCTTTGGAGAAGTACCAGAGATAATCAGAAATTTTTGGGGTAACACCATTGTATGTACCGTGGGCCGTCCAATTGCCATTCGCATTCTGCAGGTTGTCGGGGTCGTCGGTGCTGCCAGTTGCATCATAAGGAGTCTCTACAAATGTGGCATTAGGAATGCTGAACTCGAATCCTGCGGGCTCGGACTTTTCTTTAGACACAAAGTAAGGCTTATTGGCCTCTGCCTTCGACGTCGAGACTTTCTCAGCCACCACAGCATAAGTCAATTCGTGATCCGTATGATCCTTCTCTACACCAGTAAGCTCTCCATAGGCAGTGATGTTGCGGAAAGTGATTGCGGTTCTTGGACTTGTCTCACCGTTGAGATAGGGATGTCCATCAGCGTCGAGCGTAATATCGAAAGGCAGCACGGATGCCATATTCCTAACCAGCGCTTTTGAATTTGTACTCTCGCGTGTATAGGAAGCCTTGAACTGCCCCGTAGTGAAGCTGTGGGGCGTGAAGAACGGCTGCTGGTCGTAAACCGTCACATCGCCGATGGCCTGGTAGGTGCCGTCACTCTGCTTGGCAATCGAGTTCGCCATATTGGTGGCTGCGAAGCCGGTGGGCACGAAGAACAGGCAGTTGTCGGCCGTCGCTTTTGCGTAGTCTGCCATTGTCGTGGAGTTGGCCGTTGTGACGGTGTTCAGTGAGCTCATGTCCACATAGAGCACATTGCGAAGAGGATCGCCATCGTGGGGCGACTTGTATGGACTGTTGTTCAGAGCAGTTTTCATGGCGTCTTCGATAGCCTCGGCAGTGAGGTATCCTGCTACGCTACCAGTAACACCGTCATTCAGCTGAGATTCCACCACGATGCCGACATACTTGTCCGAAGTGTTGAGCGTGGTGCCGTCGCTTTGGATGGTTGTCTTCTTGTGTTGCTGCCCCTTCATCGTAGACGTATAGAGAGGCACAATCGTTATCTTCGGTTTCTCTGCCTCTACGGGCTTCACCTTGATGGTATAGAAGCGGAAGTCGATGTGGTCGCCCAGCTTAATATCTTTTGGCATGATCTCATTGGTGGGCTTGTCGGCGGAGTAGAGATAGTAGGTAGTCTGCTCGGTCGTGCTGCCTACGTTCATCGTCACCGTCTGATAACCTGCCGCTTTGGCGGTAGGTTTGTTGTCCATCAGCGTGTTCACATCCGGCTGTTTCGAGTCGGCCACGTCTGAAAGATTGTTGGCATAAATTTGGGTTGTTCCAATCTGGTCGACAGACGTACGAGCTTCAGGGGATGGGGTGCTGGACAGGCCCCCATTATCAGCCGTGCTGCCGATGAGATAGAGGTTGGAGTAGCTTCCCGTTTCGCTGGTGCCGTTGGTGTTGGTACCGCCATTCGTGTACCAATTGGTCAACTCTTCGTTGTGGGCGTTGCGGAACACCATCGTTGCGGTCGTCGTGCCTTGATGGACAGGCACGTTGATGACATTGCCATGGTTGAAGATGTAGTTTTCAGAGGTGACAGGAGAGTTACCCATCGCATCACCTGTACCATTAGCCAAGGCGGCGGCTTCTACGGTCTGCACCTCAGGATTGAGGGCGATCAGCTTCAACTGTACATTGAAGAGGGCTACGCCTCCGGCAGTTTTAAAATCGTGCAGCGAAATGTGTACGGCATCGTTGTTCAGATTGTCCACCGTAACAGAAGCGGAGGAATTAGTTGCATTCAGCGTCTTATCGCCAGCCGCTGGGGTTATGCCGTCGGGACCGTAGACAGTGGCTTTGAAGTCGGTCGCGGCTATTGGCTTTGTATAAGCGATGGCGGATCTTTCAGCCATGGCAATTGCGCGCCAAGCAGAGGGTGATGGCCAAGAGCCGATAAAACTGTAATTACCGGAAGTGTAAGGAAATTTCCAGCCACTGTTGTAACTCCAAAGAGCTTGGTCGACATTGTCAAGAGTAACAATCTGTTGACTAGAGTTCATGCCGAGATACTTGCCATTGGGCAACTTGAGGCTATAGTGGTTTTCGCCGCTTCCTGTATGGTAGTCTACTGTGAATACCGTGGCTTGATCCGGACTCGTTACATTGGAAACCGTTCCGTTTTCGTCTATCTTCAGATAGTTACCAGAGCGTTCTGTGTTTGTTGAATTACCATTTGTCGTACTGGCTCCTAAAACGATCTGGACTCCATGAGTAGCTGCGGAGGGGATGTAGCTTGTGAAACTGACGGGCTCAGCCATCTTCATATTAAAGGTGGCCCCTACGATGCGGAACTTTGTAGGAGGCTCGACATAGTAGTCGCCTTCAGAGGTTGCCATGAAATAGCTGGCACCATCCACGGTTACTGTGCCGGGAGTCGTTTGGTCACCATCCTTCTTCACATTCATGTGTGCCAAGTCGGTTGCATTCTCAGCGACAAATCCGTAATTACGGGATGTTTCATTACCAGCCCGTGTTGTTCCAAAATCAATAAAACCGGAATGGAAAGCTGTACCGTTTTGATTCGGCATAGTTTCCTCGAACGGCATGTCAATGGCATAGACCAATTTGATGGACTTAATGTAGATGGGGTGGATGTCCTTGGCATCAAGGGCATCCTGGCGGAAGTAAAGCACGTTTGTAGCCTTGTCCAAGGTCCTTGCCAATTTTACATCCTCGGTGGAAGAAGCCGTGGCAGAGGCTGTTTGTCCAACCAGCTCTATTTCCGATGTACTGCCGTTTTTATATGTATACTCTTCTAATTTGACACCCGCAGATTTTTTTTCAGAAGCCATCACAATCTCGTAGCGCAGGAAGCGGTAGCCCTTGGGAGCCACGATGGCATAATGGCTATACTGGAACCTAGTTTTTCCGTTAATCAAACCGTTTGCCAAATAAAGCTTCCATCCGGAATTGTCATCACCACTCCACTGCATATTGTTCTGAGCATCACTGAACACTATATCTCCAGGTTTGAGATTGGCATCGGTAGAGGAAATCAACTGGATATGCGAGGACTTATGGCGCAGGAAAGCGAAGTACTTATAACCTTGGCCATTCGTAGTGTAAAGGGCCTGGCTGGAATTATGGTCGAGCGTGATGGTAGTGCCGGTCTTACTCTTGCTGCCCATGATCGTGTAAGTGCTGGTCACAGTCTGGCTCTTGTTGCCGTTGTTGTCCACGGCAAGGGCCTTGAGGGTTGTGGTGCCCTCCGAGAGGGTGATGGGGGCAGTATAGAGCTGTATGCCGGAAGGTGTCGTCGCTCCGGCGCGGAGGGGGCAACTCCAGAGCCTTTGGTCGTTGTAGGCACTTGGGGCTCGGAGCCGTCGAGGGTATAATAAATCTGCGCACCGTCAGGGGCGGTGAGCGTGATGGTCTGGCTGTTGGCGTAAGTGCCGCCGGCCACCGACATTGTAGGCTTCTTAATGCCGCCTACGCCATGCTCTGAATTAGGTTCTGATGAAGTGTGGTATGTGCCCGAAGCGCTGGGGCTGTAAGCGTATTTATTGCTGGTAATAGTAGCCAAAGAGTAGCTCTGGAACCAGATGCCTCCGCCTTCAGCCAACAGCGCGATGTTGCCATTCTTATCTACTGCCATCGTGGTGTATGCGCTGAACGAAGAGCTGCAAGCATATTTGTTCCAGCCAGCCACATAGTTGGCGGGATTGGAGTAATCATCGGGAAGCTCCTTCCAATAGATGCATATATTGGAACGGTCGCTTGATGCAGGAACAGAAAGCAAGAGCACATAGGTCTGCTTATTGTCAGAAGCCCTCTTGGCAGGCACGAGCAGAAGCTCACCGTTGCACTGAGACGCGTAGGTCTGTCCAGAGACGTTCGAAGCACCAGAAGTCACCGCAGATGCCTGCCAGTTCCCCTCGCCCTTAGCCAAGTCTGAGAAATGGTATACATTAAAATAGCGGCCCGTGCCACCAGTGCGTCTACGCGTCTGAAGAAGGATGTCTCCATTGGGAAGCTCCTCTACCTTGCACTCATCGCCATCGGAAACGGGGATGTTCTCAGACCCGCCTAAATAATGCCAAGTCTCGCCAAAGTCGTCTGAATAGACCACATAGCTGGCACTCTTGTTAACAACACATACTCCAGCATAAAGACGGTAGTATGTGCCTTTCTTGTAGATGGTGCTTTGAATGATTCTGCCACTGGTCACGAATAGGTGGGTGCCGTAGGCGTTGTTTGGTCCATAGAACTGGTCCGACACGTTGGTTGTGGTCCATTTATTGTTATCAAACACGGAACGAGTCACAAAGGGACGACCAGTAGTAGTTGTAGAAAAAACGCCATGCTTGCCCGATGCGGCCATCATCAAAATCTTGCCGCTCTCGCGATCCACGACCGTTCCCGCATCGCCAAAGGCATACAAATATTCTTTGTCGTCGCTCACGTTCAAGTTGCTTTGCAATACAACGGCGCTGGGATCCCAAGTGGCTCCATTGTCTGAAGACTGGATTCCGTAGATTTCAATCTTATGCGGGTCGTCGTTACCATTTCCGAGATCCGTTTCTTTCCAATAACGCTTGTCGGTAAAGGCCCAAAGACCACCGTCTGTCAACCTCACAATGGAAGGAATGCGCCAATAGATGGGAGTGCTACCTTCTTTTCCATTGGTAAACAATCGCGTCTGCGCATTCGCATTAGGCACGGAGAGCACCAGCGCGAAGGCACCGACGATTAATTTAGATAATTTTTTATTCATTTGAATACTTTTTGATTTTTCCTTGTAAGAAAGCTGCTAAGCATCATGCAAAATGATCCTTAGAGAGTGTCAAACAAAAAACTATTTGGAAAGGTCTTTATCCCAAGGATTCGTGGAACTATTGTTATCCTCTTCAAAAAATTCGCTGTTCTTTGCATCAGCATTAGGGTCTTCATCAATACTTACTACCATTAATGGGTAAAGCTCCATGATTTCCTGTTCAGAAAGTGGAGCAACATAGGGTCGTCTCTTCATAAGTACTTCCTCTAAATAAAATAGTTATAGTTTTATTAAATAATCTTTTTGAACGTGCAAAGATAAATAAAGCCCATGTAAATCAAATCCGCGAAACCTTAATTATTCTTAATACAATGTAATAATTACAACTTTGAAACTCTTAGTACAATTTTTATGGTAAAAACTGTTCCTCGACGGTCGCTTTTGTTTACTGAATTGCTACGACATAGCGAAATAATGATGATAGTTGCATCGTGTGGCGAAAGCCGCACGACCGTGCGTCGAAAGCCATACGACCGCATGGCGAAAGCCACACGACCGTGCGTCGAAAGCCACACGGTCATGTGGCTTCCGCCGCACGACGTAACTAACCACACTTCGCCGAAGCGTAGCCTTCAACTCCCCCAAAAGGTGGAGCATCACCCAAGAAGGTCATGGAAAAGACATTGGATACCTATAGGGCTGTCAGGATGGGATTATTCAAGTTCCGCAAGTTCCTAACTTGGTTCAATGGATATTTTCCGTGGATTGAATATGTTGTTTCATATCGTATAGTCCTGACTTCGCCAATGAATAAATGGTAATAGAAAATTATGGGCAGGCTTGCCACCAAAGGTGTGGGTCTGAAGCGATGGGGAGGCCGTCGAGCTTGCTCGTAAGGCCACCCCGTCGCTTCAGACCCATTGCTCCGGTAGGAGCGTAAGCCTGGACATGACCATTTTCCTACCCCTTTACATATAAACTTACCATGAATCCACGGAAAATATCCGCTGTGCCTTGAACTTGCGGAACTTGAATGGGATTACTGTCGGACAACCTTGTAGATGTGGCGCGTGCCGTCGGCCATCGTCAACACCTTGATGCAGAAGCCTTCGGCGGGGGCGGAGAGGCGACGGCCAGACAGGTCGTAGTAGGCTGCGGAAGCCACTCGCTGCGTCTGAGAGGCGGGAGCGCCGATGCCCATGGCCACGGCGTCGAGCGTGACGAGGTCGGAGACCATGCGCTCGCCACCGCCCTTGTAGATGGCCTGGACGGCAAACTGGTCGGTCTGTTCGTAGAAGTAGACGCGGCGCGAGCCATCGTCCTGGATGTCGAAGTCGTAGCTGTCGTTGAACGTGTAGGGCACCTCGGTGAGGTTCTCGGTGAGGTTCTTATACATCGACTTCTTAAACTCATAC
>ONYS01000001.1 GCA_900322095.1 uncultured Prevotella sp. | reverse complement strand
TTTAACACTACAAAGATACAAATAAAATGTTAAATAGCCAAGCAAAAACGATATTATTTTCTGATTATCAGAACGTTACATTTATTCAGTGAACACTAAATTAAATATTTTAGGCGTTACTATTAAATATCTCTCAAATAAGTCAGTTTTATAACGATGCTTCCGTTGTTGCTTTTGGAGAAGTAGTCACGTTTGCTGTCGCCATAGATATTGCCGAGCCCGTAATAATAGCGTCCTTCAAGAAGGAAGTGACCTATTTTCGGAGCCGTATACTCGATGCCGGCTCCCGCGGCGATGCCATAGTCGAATTTGTTTTCAACGCTCATGCTGTCCTGAGCATACACTTTGTTGGCACGGTCGTCCATGTTGCGTTGTTCGAATGCAAAGTTGGAATCTGTGCTTTCGCCCAACAGATATCCGAATTGTGGACCGGCTTGAATGAAGAACTGGAGTCCCTTCTTCTCTTTTCCCCAAGCCAAATGGGCGAAAATCGGGATTTGGATGTAGTTGAGCGTGCGCTTATAGTTCTCTGCCGCATTGGTGTAAGCGTTGATCACGGGTTGATCATTGGCATCCCTGATATTCTCTTTCCATCCGAGTTGCCCGTAATTCACTTCGGCATAAATGGAGCAAATGGTGGAAAAGTATTTCTCGCAAACATATCTCATGGAGATGCCGCCCGTCATTCCGCCATGCATGCCTTGAGAGACAGAGGGGGTGAAGCCAATATTGCTCAGGGCGTAGCCGCCATTCACACCAACCGAGAATATGCTGCGGTGCTCTCCGATTTGAGCCCGTGCTCCAGTGGTGATGAAAGAGAAGAGCAGGAGGATAGCTATGGTTTTTATCTTCATATTTTATAGTCTCTATCAATAATTGATGGCTTCCAGCTTTTGGTTGGGCAGATAATGAACGAGCATGAAAGCTTCATTTTGATAGCCGCCGTTGCCCACACGTTCAAAGTGCAGTGGTGTCTGCACTGCTTTGTAGGTGTTCTCTTTGGTCGCTCCGGTGAAGTTCTTTCCCTTGCTGTACAATCCACGAATGAAGAATTCGGCCTGGTCGTAACCCGTGATGGCAAAGTGGGGCAGAGCCCATATCATCTCTCCTTTAAACCATTGGCGATATTCTCTCTCCAGACTCTGCGTTGAGGCCGACAGGCTGTTGTAGTAGAATGTTGAGGGAATGTAAGTGTCGTACTTGTGGAAGTAATCCAAATAGACATTGGTATAAAGTAACCATTCGGTGTATCCGAAGAGCGATACCTGCACGTTGGGATGATTCACCTTCATACCGTCAAGCTTCGAGAGACAAACGTTAAGTTCTGGTGAACGGCCCGTGTTGAGGATGACAACATTGGGCTTGGATGCACTGAAAGCCTTCGCAAAGTATTCCTCCGACGACTTTAGGTTTGTGATTGAATATTGTATGTTGCGTTTCTCCAGTTCCTTACGCAGACCGAAGGTGAAGCCACCTTTCTTTGATGTCGTGTCGTTGCAGTCAACGAAGATGGGATGATAGCCCGTAAAGTGTTGCAAGAAAACGTTTATCGACTGCCGGCTCACCTTGTCAGGGTTCTGGTAAACTTGAAACACCGTGCTGTTGGTGGCCACGTCGTTGCCGTTGATGGAGAACGGGATTACCAGACGTATACCGTTGGTCTGACAGAAGTGGGCCAGATAGCCAACCTGTGAAGTATACAGCGGACCGAAGATGATGTCGCGGTCTTTTGCTTTGGGTTCCAGAAGAGTCTGGCGGATGTCGGCATCGATAGGAACGTTCCATGCTGCAACGTCGGTAGAGATGCCTTCCTGGCGCAATTGATCACAGGCCATGAGAATTCCGCGGTAATATTCCACCATGCGTCTGCCGTCACCATCGTTGTCGTGGAGCGGCAGCATTACTCCTATTCTTATTTTACGCTCTTGATTCGTCTGGGCCATATTTGTTGTTTGGGCAGTCTGGCTTGGCTTCTTGTTCGCGACGGCCTGTGTGTTTTGGTCTTCGTGGCCTTTGGGCGCAGGATGTTCCTTTGTGTAGGGAATGAAGATATAGTCATCCTTTTTCAGTTGGTATCCCTCAACCTTCATTTCGGGATTAGCCTCCATCAGTTCCGGTATGGAGATACCATATTTATTGGCTATTCCGAATATTGTGTCTTTTTTCTTTACCTTGTACATGTCGCGCCACTTAGTGGTTTGAGCGGCGATACCCAAACTGAAAATACCAAGAAAAATGAAAATCAGAATTCTCTTAAAAGTCTCCATCTAAATTTTTGTTTATATCCATTTGCAAAAATACAAAAAAATATCAAGTGGGCATGATTTATACCTTCTTTTTTATTAACTTTGCAATCTACATCGTAATAAATAACGAATGAAAAAAGAACTTATTATATTCTTAGGGCTGTTGTTGTTGACTTGTAGGTCAACTGCTCAGACCAGCTATCCCATGATTGACCCTCTGGGTACCTATACCGATGACAACGGCGACGAGCAGTCTTCCACATCGATATCAGGCAATGCTCCGCTGACGGTTCATTTCGCTGCCAATCCTTCTGAGGACAGCGGGTGGAGCGGCTATTATGAATGGCGGTTCTATAAGGATTCTCGCGAGAACGAGCCTTACATGGTGCGCTATGATGAAGAAACGGAAGTCACTTTCAGCGAAGCTGGTACGCATCTGGTTGTTTGCTATGCTACTTTTGTTCAGGGCAACGACACTGTGGCCTATACCGATGAATATTGGAATGAGACCGGACCTATCACAGTGACGATTTCAGAGAGCCGACTTGAGATGCCCAACGGATTCTCACCCAACGGCGACGGCATCAACGATGTCTATAAGGCCAAGAAAGGCTGGCAGAGCATTGTGGAGTTCCATGCCTACATCTTTAACCGCTGGGGACAGAAACTTTATGAGTGGACAGACCCTGACGGAGGCTGGGACGGAACTTTCCATGGAAAGGATGTGAAGGACGGCGTCTATTTCTGTCTCGTCAAGGCACGGGGTGCTGATGGACGCAAATATAATATTAAGACAGACGTAAACTTGTTGCGAGGTTATACAGAATCGAGTGGAGCCAGCGCAAGCGAATAAGAGGATATAAAGGAAAGAATGGATAACAAAGCAGGATGGATTACAGTTGAGGGCGCTAGAGTCCACAACTTGAAAAATATAGACGTTAAAATTCCACGCAAGTCGCTCACGGTGATTACGGGCTTGTCGGGATCGGGTAAGTCTTCACTGGCTTTTGATACGATTTTTGCTGAGGGACAACGGCGCTATATCGAGACGTTTTCGGCTTATGCCCGCAATTTCCTGGGCAACATGGAGCGTCCGGATGTTGACAAGATCTCGGGACTGAGTCCCGTCATCAGCATTGAACAGAAGACCACCAACAAGAATCCCAGGTCTACAGTGGGTACTACCACCGAAATCTACGACTATCTGCGCTTGCTCTTTGCACGTGCGGGAACGGCGTACAGCTATGTGTCGGGCGAGAAAATGGTGAAATACACCGAAGAGAAAATCATCGACATGATAGGCGACGATTATGCGGGAAAGGCCATTTATCTTCTGGCTCCCCTCGTCAGACAGCGCAAGGGACATTATCGCGAACTTTTTGAGAGCATGCGCCGCAAGGGCTATCTCTATGTGCGGGTAGACGGAGAGATAAAAGATATCGTTCGCGGCATGAAGGTAGACCGCTATAAGAACCACAACATAGAGGTCGTTGTCGACAAGATGAAAGTGGTTGACTCGAAAGAGGCCGCTTCTGAAACCCAGAGAGAGCGTTTCCGCCAGTCGATTGCTACTGCCATGAGGCAGGGCGACGGTGCCATCATGGTTCTCGATAAGGAATCGGGTGAAGTGAGAAACTTCTCCAAGCGGTTGATGGACCCCGTGAGCGGTCTTTCCTATGGTGATCCTGCGCCCAATGTCTTCTCGTTCAACTCTCCCGAAGGTGCTTGTCCGCGGTGCAAAGGTCTGGGATACATTGACCAAATCGACCTGAAGAAGGTGATTCCCGACGACAAACTGAGTATTTATCAGGGCGGTATTTCGCCTTTGGGCAAGTACAAGAATCAGATGATATTCTGGCAGATTGACACCATTCTGCACAACTATGACTGTACGCTGAAGACTCCTATCAAGGATATTCCCGAGGATGCGCTCAACGAGGTACTTTATGGAAGCATGGAGAATATCCGTATCTCAAAGGATCTGGTGAAGACCTCGAGCGACTATTTCGTGGAATACGACGGCGTGGTGAAATATCTGGAATCGGTCATGGACAGCGAGTCAACGCTGAATGGCAAAAAGTGGGCCGACCAGTTTCTGACAAAGACCGAATGTCCGGTGTGTCATGGGCAGCGCTTGAAGAAGGAAGCACTGTACTATAAGATATGGGATAAGAACATTTCGGAGGTTGCCAATCTTGATATCAGCGAACTGAAAGAGTGGCTCGACCACGTGGAGGAGCATCTTGAGCCCCAACAGCAGAAGATTGCTGTTGAGATTATCAAGGAACTGCGCTCGCGTGTGAACTTCCTTTTGGAAGTCGGCCTCGACTATCTGAGCCTCAATCGTCAGTCGTCAAGTCTGTCGGGAGGTGAGAGTCAGCGCATCAGACTGGCCACACAGATTGGTAGTCAGCTCGTTAACGTGCTCTACATCCTCGACGAGCCTAGCATCGGCTTGCATCAGCGTGACAATGAGCGCCTCATCAATTCCCTGAAGGAATTGCGTGATCTTGGCAATACGGTCATTGTGGTGGAACACGACGAGGATATGATGAGAGCAGCCGACTGGATTATAGATATTGGTCCAAAGGCTGGACGGAAAGGTGGCGACGTTGTCTTCCAAGGCACTCCGGAGGAAATGCTGAAGTCGCACACGCTTACTGCCCTGTATCTGAATGGTGAGCAAGAAATCGAAGTGCCAGCCGTGCGGCGTAAGAGCAAGAAGTTCATCACGCTGAGCGGCTGTACGGGCAACAACCTGAAGCATGTGGAAGTGAAGTTTCCCTTGGGCACGCTGATTGTCGTCACCGGTGTTTCCGGTTCAGGAAAGTCTACGCTCATCAACGAGACCCTGCAGCCTATCCTTTCTCAGCATTTCTACAGGTCGCTGAAAAAGCCAATGCCCTACGAGAGCATAAAAGGCATTGAGCAGATCGACAAGGTGGTCAACGTTGACCAAAGTCCTATCGGACGCACACCGCGTTCCAATCCTGCCACGTACACAGGCGTCTTCTCTGATATCCGGTCATTGTTTGTCAACCTGCCTGAAGCTAAAATCCGCGGCTATAAGCCAGGTCGCTTCTCCTTCAATGTGAAGGGTGGACGTTGCGAGGCCTGTGCTGGCAATGGCTACAAGACGATCGAGATGAACTTCCTGCCAGACGTAATGGTGCCCTGCGAGGTATGTCACGGCAAGCGCTACAACCGTGAGACCCTCGAAGTGAAGTTCAAAGGCAAGAGTATTGCCGATGTGCTCGACATGACCATCAACCAGGCGGTTGAGTTCTTTGAGAATGTTCCTTCAATTCTTCCCAAGATAAAGGCCCTGCAGGAAGTTGGTTTAGGATATATCAAGCTGGGACAGAGTTCTACAACGCTCTCCGGAGGTGAGAGTCAGCGAGTGAAACTGGCAACCGAATTGGCCAAACGGGATACGGGTAAGACGCTCTATATTCTCGACGAACCCACTACAGGCCTGCATTTTGAGGACATTCGCGTGCTAATGGGAGTGCTCGAACGACTGGTCGACAAGGGAAATACTGTTATCATTATTGAACATAACCTTGATGTGATCAAACTGGCTGACTATATCATCGACATGGGTCCCGAAGGCGGCCGGGGCGGTGGCCGTGTGCTACAGACGGGAACGCCTGAGGAGGTTGCCCAGTCCAATATCGGTTATACGCCAAGATTCCTGAAGGCTATGCTGGAAAAGAGCAGACAGAAGTCGTAATTCTTACGATTTCATCGCAAGTTTCCCCTTTTGGAACAGAAAAACAAAAACGATAAAGAGGTAGACGTCGAGCCGACGTCTACCTCTTTGATTTTATTATTGGATCTACGAGTTGATTACTTCTTGAAGTAGCGGTTGTAGAGTCCGATGAAGCCAGCAGCGTGACGAGCCTCGTCCTTAGCCATCTCGTGGATGGTGTCGTGGAGAGCGTCAGAGCCTTCAGCCTTAGCTTTCTTTGCCATCTCGAACTTCTCTGCGCAAGCACCCTTTTCAGCCTCAATGCGAACCTCGAGGTTGGTCTTGGTATCGTGCAGAATCTCGTTGCCGAGCAATTCTGCGTAGCGGCTGGCGTGGTTGGCCTCTTCGTAAGCGTAGTGCTCAAAAGCGCGGGCAACCTCGGGATATCCCTCGCGGTCAGCCTGACGGGCCATAGCAAGATACATACCCACCTCGGTGCACTCTCCAGCAAAGGTGTTCTTGCAGTGTGCGATGAGATCCTCGCTTACACCGTCTGTGTATACACGGCCAAGCTCGTGAACTGTAGCGAATTCAGCCTTGTCGTCTTCCTTCACTTCCTTGAACTTAGATGCGGGGGCGCCACACAGAGGGCATTTTGCGGGAGCTTCCTCGCCTTCATAGACATAACCACAAACAGTGCAAATAAACTTCTTTTTCATAATGATTCTTTTATAATGAGTTAATGTTATTATTGTTATTGGAACCTGCTGTTCATGAGAACTCAGGCCCAGTTTGTTCGTTCATCTTCTTCAAGCAATCCTTGCAGACGCCCTTGTAATATAGTTGAGCCTCGCTTACCAAATTGCCGTCAACCATAAAGCTGTCTCTAATTTTGGGTGCCGGTTCATCAAAAAGGTCAAACACTCTTTCGCATTTCTTGCAAAAGAAGTGTACATGAGGACTAGTGTTGCCGTCGTAGCAAACGCGATGCTCGTCGATGGTAATCATCTGAGCTACGTGGTTGTCGGCAAACATGCGTAGGGTGTTGTACACTGTTGTCTTGCTCAATGTGGGGATATCATGGCTCATGGCCTGATATATTTCATCTACATTGGGATGGGTGGGATGCTTTATCAGATAATCCAATATGGCAAGACGTTGCAGGGATGGTCTTATCCCATGTTCGGTCAATCTCTTAAGTGCGTCTGCTTTTTCCATTGTCCGTTATTTATTATTACTACTATTTGGTTTCGTCTGCAAAGTTAGTATTTATTTTCTAAAATCCAAAGTTATTTTTTTGTACTTTTTACAGAATTAATCAATTTTCATAGTAGAAGGCACGAAATGCATTTATATTTTGCTGAAAGAGCTATAGACAGATAAGCTGTGGGTAGCAGTGAATATACCTGATTGCGCTATAGTAAAGGGAAATCTTGTCTTTTGGGAGAAAAGTTTATGTGTTGAAATAGATCAATGCTCAATATTCTAATAAATAATTCTCTTTGACCGGTTTAGGTTATTCGTATACTGAGAGTTGAAGATTGCTGACAGCTGTCAGCAGTTCTGCTCTCAATTGTCGGCAGTTCTGCTGACAGCTGTCAGCAGTTCTACTATCAACTGTCGGCAATCCTGCTCTCAATTATCGGCAATTCTGGTCTCAATTATCGGCAATTCAGATCTCAATTATCGTTAGTTCTGCTTCCTGCAAGACTTGATGGATTCTTTTCTAAGCGTAGAATATCTGGTCCTCTACTTTTCCTCATATTACCCACGCAAAAACTTAGAGCCCCTTACTCATTTGCAGAGATTATCGCGTGCACAATAAAAGCAGTCCTTGCAACTTCCTATACCTATTTTATATATAGGGAAGAAGTTGCAAGGGCTGCAAATTTGTGATGTCCGTCTTCACTTATGGCGAAGAACTTATCGAAAAGTTATCTTTATCTTTTCTAAAGATAAGATAGCCAACTCTGTCTGTTATTGCAGAACACTAGCGATGAGTTCTTTGGCGTCGACCAATTGCTGTTCGCCAGTAGCCATATTCTTGAGCGTCACTTTTCCAGCGGCAATCTCATTCTCACCGGCTAGGGCAACGAACGGAATCTTCTTGGCATTGGCATAACTCATCTGTTTTTTCATCTTGGCTTTGTCGGGATAGACTTCCACGCGGATCCCCGCCTTTCTTGCTTGGGCTGCAATGGGAAGACAATAGGCCGTTTCTTTCTCGCCGAAATTGATAAACAGGAGTTGTGTGGTGCTGATGGCCTCCTTGGGATAAAGGTCGAGCGCATTGAGTACGTCGTAGATGCGGTCGGCACCGAAAGAGATACCAACGCCGGAAAGTCCGGGCATACCAAAGATGCCAGTGAGGTTGTCGTAGCGTCCGCCACCTGTGATGCTGCCCATCGGTGTGTCGAGAGCCTTCACTTCGAAGATGGCGCCCGTGTAATAGTTCAGTCCACGGGCAAGGGTAAGGTCGAATTGAATTTCGTTCACTAAGCCAATCTCCTTCAATGTGCCGAGGATGAAGCGCAGTTCCTCAACGCCCTTGCGGCCGATCTCTGAATCCTTGAGCACCTCGTCCATCGTGTCGAGCTTTTCCTCGTTGGTTCCGCTGAGTGCAATGATGGGCTGAAGCTTCTCGATGGCCTCTTCGCTAATGCCATCCTGACGCAGTTCGTCGTTGACGTTATCGATGCCTATCTTCTCCAGTTTGTCGATGGCAACAGTGATGTCGACAATCTTTTCGGCTTCGCCAATCACTTCGGCTATTCCCGAGAGAATCTTTCGGTCGTTGATTTTGATTTGAACGCGTACACCGAAGCGTTGGAACACCGTGTCTACGATCTGCATGAGTTCCACTTCGTTGAGCAATGAGTCAGAACCTACAACGTCTGCATCGCACTGATAGAACTCGCGGTAGCGGCCTTTCTGCGGGCGGTCGGCACGCCATACGGGTTGAATCTGGTAGCGCTTGAACGGAAGTTGAAGCTCATCACGGTGCATCACCACGTAGCGGGCGAAAGGCACGGTGAGGTCATAGCGAAGTCCTTTCTCGCAAAGACGCGTCTGCAGATAAAGCGTGTTGCGCCCCATGAGTTCCTCGTCGCTGATATTCTTCAGATAGTCGCCTGAATTGAGAATCTTGAAAAGGAGCTTGTCGCCTTCCTCGCCATATTTTCCCATCAGCGTGTGCAGCGTCTCCAAGGCCGGAGTCTCTATCTGCTGGAAGCCGTAGAGTGCATACACATCTTTTATAGTGTTGAAAATGTAGTTTCTTTTTGCCATCTCCTCAGGGCCAAAGTCGCGCGTACCCTTTGGAATGCTGGTGTTATTTGCCATAATGTTGTTGTTTTAGAACAAGCGTCCTGCCTTTTGGGGCCAGGACGCTGATGATACTGTTTATTTGTTTCTTACGATGGTTTGCTCGCGGTCAGGACCGATAGAGATGATTCCGATGGGCGTCTCAAGGAAGTCCTCGAGGAATTTGATATAGTCTTTGAATGCCTGTGGGAATTGGTCTTCGGAAGTAAACTTGGTCATGTCGGTCTTCCAACCGGGGAATTCTTTGTAGACGGGCTTCACGTCGTCGATAGAGTAGGGGAGCTCGTCGGTCACGGTGCCGTCCTTCAGCTGATAGCCCACGCAAGCCTTGATGGTGTCGAAACCGTCGAGAACATCGCTCTTCATCATGATGAGCTCGGTGACTCCGTTGATCATGATGCTGTAGCGCAACTGGATGAGGTCGATCCAACCGCAGCGGCGCTCACGACCGGTGACAGCTCCATATTCGTGGCCGATGGCACGGATAGTCTTACCAGCCTCGTCGAAGAGTTCTGTGGGGAAAGGACCTGAACCAACACGCGTGCAATAGGCTTTCATGATACCGAAGACATTGCCAACTTTGTTTGGACCTACTCCCAGACCAGTGCAGGCTCCGGCGCAGATGGTGTTGCTGGAAGTCACGAAGGGATAGCTGCCGAAGTCGACGTCGAGCATCGTTCCCTGAGCACCCTCGCAGAGAATGTTCTTCCCCTCGCGCAGGATGTGGTTGATCTCATGCTCTGAGTCTACGATGGGGAACTGGCGCAGGTATTCTACTCCTTTCATCCACTTCTTCTCCACCTCGTCAAAGCCTTCGAAATCGGTCCAACCGAGAGCTTTGAGCATCTTCATGTGGCGCTCCTTGTGCTGGGCGTATTTTTCGTCGAAGTTCTCCAGTATATCGCCAACGCGGAGTCCGTTGCGGCTCACCTTGTCGGTATAGGTAGGACCAATGCCCTTTCCAGTGGTGCCTACTTTGTTCTTGCCTTTAGCGGCCTCATAGGCTCTGTCAAGAATGCGGTGGGTTGGCATGATGAGATGAGCTTTCTTGGAGATGTGCAGGCGCTCCTTCAAGGGATGACCGCTCTTCTCCAAATCCTGAGCCTCTTCCATGAAAAGGTCTGGTGCCAGCACGACACCATTGCCGATGACATTGATCTTGCCTCCTTGGAAGATGCCGGAAGGAATGGAGCGAAGTACATATTTCTGTCCTTGGAACTCCAGTGTATGGCCTGCGTTGGGACCACCTTGAAAACGAGCAACGACATCATACCGCGGTGTGAGTACATCCACAACCTTTCCTTTGCCTTCATCGCCCCACTGTAAACCCAGCAGGACATCAACTTTTCCTGTTTCCATGTTATTGAGTGTTGTTTATAATTTCTTGAATCTTCTGTATTTTTGTTTCTCCCGACTCCCTACATGTTCAGTGTAGGTGGGTTGAGAAGTAAATCATACTCCTTTGCGTGTAGCTCCTTGTATGAGTTTTGAAGATATTTGTTACAAAGATACAGATTTTATTTGAAAAGCAAGGCTTTAGCTGAAAATTTCTTTTCTCGTTCTAGTTTTTGAGTATTTGATAAGAGAAATCTCTACAGATATCATCACATCTGAAGACCATAAGTAGATTTGAGCGAAAGGTAGAGTTTATTCCACACAAAAAAAGAGGAGAAAAACTTCTCCTCTTTTTTGTGGATGATTATTTAAAGAGCTGAGCGTGCAGCGTCTTGCAATATTTCACTGAGCGTTGGGTGGATGTGAACCATGTCGGCCAATTGCTGTACGGTGGCGTCCATGTTCATCAGAGAAGCTACCTCCTGAATCATGTCGGCAGCATGAGCGCCGTAGCATTGACAGCCAAGAAGCTTTCCGTCGGGAGCCGTGAAGAGTTTCAGCATTCCCTCTGTAGCCTCCATCGAGAGCGCACGTCCGTTAGCACGATAGAAGCCTTTGAAAGTCTTGAATTCAGTTTCATTCTCTTTCAACTGCTCTTCTGTCGGTCCTACGCTTGCTGCCTCAGGTTGCGTGAAAACAGCCGCTGGCATGATGTCGAGATGGATGTTGTCGCTCTTTCCCAAAATGGTGTTGACAGCGCGGAAACCTTGGAACATGGCGGCGTGGGCCAACATCTGACGGGCATTGCAGTCGCCAATGGCGAAGATGTGTTCTACATTCGTGCGCATGTTGTCGTCGACGACAATGCCGTGGCGGTTGGTCTCAACACCGGTGTTTTCCAAGTGCAGACTGTCAATGTTAGCCTTCCGGCCGGTAGCTACGAGTACCTTTTCTGCTTCGATGGTCTGATCTTTTCCTTTGCGTTCGAAGATCACTTGATTGCCTTCGATTCGCTTCACGCCACTTTGGAAGTAGAACGTGATGCCCTGCTTCTCATGAACCTTCCGCAATCGCTTGGCAATATCGCCGTCCATCGTGGAAAGGCACTCTTTCAAGAACTCAACAACCGTCACTTTGCAGCCGAAGCTGTTCAGAATGTAGGCGAATTCCATACCGATGACTCCAGCACCGACGATGCAGAGCGATTCGGGTAATTTGTCCAGCGACAGCAACTCGGTGGAAGATATCACGTTCTCGCCGTCGATGCCAGGGATAGGAGGCATCTTGGGGAGCGAGCCAGTAGCAATGATGATGTTCTTGCCGACGATTTCTTCATCGTTGACAACGACCGTGTGGGCATCTTTAAACGAAGCCACACCGCGCAGAAGAGTGATGCCCGGCTGAGCGAGCAGGGTCTCAACGCCGCTGACGAGCTGATCCACCACAGCCTCTTTGCGCTTCATAGCCTTGGCAAAAGCCTCGGCTTTGAGTTCACTGCTAAGCTGTCGCTCGTTGACCAGTTCCGCATCGTGGGCAAGCGACTTCGTGGGGATGCAGCCAATGTTGAGGCATGTGCCGCCCGCCTTGTTGCTCTCCACGATAGCAACCTGCAGACCATTTTTGGCTGCATAGCTTGCTGTATTGTAGCCGCCCGGACCTGAGCCGATGACTATTAAATCAAACTCTCTCATAGACAGTTGAGTGTGCAGTTGGAAACATGTGGCTCTTTGGCTGCCAATACGTCGTCCACTCTCTTGATAGGAGTGTTGTGCGGAGCGCCTTTCACCACATCGGGACTGTTCTTTGCCTCCTCAGCTATCTTGTGCATCACGTTGATGAAGCCGTCGATGGTCTCCTTGCTCTCATTCTCTGTAGGCTCAATCATCATGGCCTCGTGGAAAAGCAATGGGAAGTAGATCGTCGGTGCATGATAGCCGTAGTCGAGCAGACGCTTGGCCACATCCATCGTGGTGACGCCAGTAGACTTGTCTTTCAGACCGTTGAATACGAATTCGTGTTTGCAAAGTCCTTCGATGGGAAGTTCGTAGTCGTCCTTTAGGCATTCCTTGATATAGTTGGCATTCAGCGTGGCGAGTGGACCCACCATCTTGATGTGCTGTTTGCCGAGCGTGAGAATGTAGGTAAGAGCGCGAAGTTCTACAGCGAAATTGCCGTGGTAAGGGTTCACTGAGATAGCAAAGTCTTTGTCGGTTGTGGAATTGTTCATAGGAAGGAACTCCTCCAATCCTGCTCTCACGCCTACGGGACCTGAGCCAGGACCGCCGCCTCCGTGAGGAGTCGAGAAGGTCTTGTGCAGATTGACGTGCATCACATCGAAGCCCATGTCGCCAGGACGGCAAGCACCAAGCATAGGATTGAGATTGGCACCATCGTAATACATCAGACCACCACAGTCGTGTACAAGTTTTGTAATCTCAGGAATATCGTACTCAAAAAGACCGAGCGTGTTGGGGTTGGTCATCATCATTGCGGCGATATCGTCACCGAGCAGAGTTTTCAAATGCTCAACGTCCACGCGTCCGTCTTCCTTACTCTTTACTTCCACGATCTCAAGTCCGCAAACAGCTGCAGAAGCAGGATTCGTGCCATGGGCAGAGTCGGGAACAATGACCTTGATGCGCTTGGTGTCGCGCTTGCTTTCAAAATAAGAGCGGATGATCATCAGTCCGGTCAACTCGCCATGTGCACCAGCGCAAGGATTGAGCGTGAACTTGCTCATGCCCGTAAGCTCAGAAAGATACTGCTGCAAGAGGTCATAAGCCTTCTCAGCGCCCTTCACAGAATCTGCAGGCTGCAGAGGATGGAGATTGGCGAATGCGGGATGCATGGCAATCTCCTCGTTGATGCAAGGATTGTATTTCATAGTGCAGGAGCCTAACGGATAGAAACCGTTGTCCACACCAAAGTTGTTCTCACTGTGATTGGTATAATGTCTCACAACAGTCATCTCGTCACATTCCGGCAGTTCAGCGTCATGTTTACGCTGTTCGTCAGCTGGAACGCTGTAGTCTCCAAATTCATTGCGAGGTAGCGAATAGGCCCGACGACCCGGATGGCTGAGTTCGAATATCAGAGAACCATATAATTTGTTGTTCATTGTTTCTTTATTTATAGGTAATCAAAATAGAAATCATGCCCCGACGAGAGCTACCAGTCGGTCGACTTCTTCTTTCGTGCGCTGTTCGGTGACGGCAAAGAGAATCTTATTCTCATCCACCTTCAGGCCACCGAAGAAGCCATTGTCTTCCCAGCGCTTCTGTAATGCGTCCACATCGCCATCATAGCTGACGAGGAACTCATTGAAGAACGGCTTGTCGTAGACCAGTTTGAAATGTCCGGTCTTCACCAACTGCTCCTCGAGGTAGTGAGCACCGTTGAAACTGAGTTGGGCTGCTTCCTTGACGCCTTGTTTGCCCATAATGCTGCAATAGATGGTTACCCACAGAGCCATCAGACTCTCATTGGAGCAGATGTTGCTCGTTGCCTTCTGGCGGCGAATATGCTGTTCGCGGGCCTGAAGAGTGAGCACGAAGCAACGCTTGCCATCCTGGTCGGTTGTCTGTCCCACAATGCGGCCGGGCATCTTGCGCATGAGCTTTTCGGTGCAGCACATGTATCCTACGTAAGGTCCGCCCCACGACATGGGAACTCCCAGACTCTGTCCGTCGCCTACGGCAACGTCGGCACCCCATTCACCTGGTGTCTTCAATATGGAGAGGTCGAAGGGATTTGCATTCATAAGGAACAGTGCTTTCTTCTCATGGCAGGCATCAGCATAGCCACTGTAGTCCTCAACGATTCCACAGAAGTTGGGCTGCTGTACCAGTACGCCGGCAACGCCGCCTTCATCCAACTTTGCCTTCAAGGCTTCGAAGGAGGTGACGCCGTCCTTTGCCGGTATCGTCTCCAATTCTACGCCATGGAAGTGGGCATAGGTGCGAATGACAAGCATGATCTTGGGATCGATGGTCTCAGACACCAGCACTTTGTGGCATTTGCGGTTGGCATTGCTGGCCATCATCACAGCCTCAGCCGTAGCGGTGCTGCCATCGTACATACAGGCATTGCTGATAGGCATCTGCGTGAGGTTGCACATCATGGTCTGATATTCGAAGATGTAATGCAGTGTGCCTTGTGAGATCTCTGCCTGGTAAGGCGTGTAACTGGTGAGGAACTCAGAACGCTCAACGATGCTCGGTATCACGGCCGGTGTGTAGTGGTCGTAGACACCAGCGCCTGTGAAGCAGGTGAGTTGCTTGTTGTCCTTACCCAATTCGTTGAAGAAACGGCGAATCTCTATCTCGCTCTTTTCATCCGGAAGATTATATTCTCGCCGAAACCGAATAGCCTCAGGAATCTCGGCGTACAGATCGTCGAGATTCTTGAGACCACATTTGTTCAGCATTTCTTGAATATCTTCCTCAGTGTGTGGAAAATATTTATAAGTCATTTGATTGCTTTGTTAGTTCTGTTGTAATTCAAGTCGTGGCTTGAGGCTTAGGCTTCAATCAATTTCTTGTAAGCCTCAGCATCCATCAGTCCGTCGAGTTCAGACTTGTCGCTGAGTTTCACCTTGATGATCCAGTTGGCGAAAGCGTCCTGGTTGATCAGCTCAGGCTTGTCCTCCAGTTTGTCGTTCACCTCTACAACAGTTCCGCTGACGGGAGAGTTGAGGTCGCTGGCAGCCTTCACGCTCTCAACAGCACCGAACTCCTCACCTGCTGTAACTTCGTCGTCCACTTCGGGCATATCCACGTAGACGATGTTGCCCAATTCCTTCTGTGCGTAGTCTGTGATGCCGATGTAGGCCTCATCACCTTCTACTTTTACAAACTCATGTGACTTGCTATAGAAAAGTCCGTCCAATACTTTTGTCATAGTTACTTCTTTTATTTTATTAATTTATTGTTTCTATATCCGTCAGCCCGCTGTCATCCTTAAGATGACCAGCGGACTTGACTATTATTACTTGTGATAGTGCTTGTCGTAGAATTTCTTCTTCACTACGGTGCCGGGGAAAGTCTTCTTTCTGATCTGAATCTCCACCTTGTCGCCCAACTTGATGGAAGCGTCCACCAAAGCTACGGCACAACTCTTGTCGACAGAAATCAAACGGTAGCCTGTGGTCACATAGCCGACTTCCTTACCGTCTTTCAAAACGGTGTATCCATGACGGGGAACGGCATGACCCTCCAACTCGATACCTCTCAGGCGCTTGGCTGGTCCTTCTGTCTTCTGCTTGAGAAGTGCTTCCTTGCCGATGAATTCGGGCTTATCAAACTTGACAAACATGCTCAGTCCTGCCATCACAGGTGTGATGTCCTTCGAAAGTTCGTCGCCGTAGAGAGGCAGACCCACCTCAAAGCGCAGGGTGTCGCGGCAGCCGAGTCCGCAGGGTGCGCAGCGCTTGCTGGCCATCAGCTTGTCCCACTGGTTCACGATGAAGGCATGAGAGCCGTAAAGCTCGAAGCCGTCCTCACCCGTGTAGCCTGTTCGGGATACGATAATCTCCTCGCCGTCTTTTTGCAAGGTCTTCACCTCGTAGAACTTGAGCTCGGCGCACTCGATTCCCAGCACCTCGGTCATCACGCTTTCAGACTCGGGGCCCTGGACGGCTAGCTGACCATAGTAGTCGCTCTTGTGCTCTATCTTCACATCGAAGCCTTCTTTGTGACCCATAATCCAATCCACATCCTTGTCGATGTTGGCAGCATTGATGGTCAGAAGGAACAATTCATCGCCCAATTTGCAGATGCAGGTATCGTCGACGGTGCCTCCATCTTCATAGCACATCATGCCATAGATTACCTTACCTATGTTCAATCCACGCACATCATTGGTGAAGATGTGGTTGACGAAGCGCTCTGCGTCAGGTCCACTGACGAACACTTCGCCCATGTGGGACACGTCAAAAACACCGCAATGCTGGCGTACAGCATTGTGTTCTTCCAAAATAGAAGTGTACTGAATGGGCATGTCGAAACCGCCGAAAGGCTGCATCAAGGCTCCTAAGGCCACATGCCGGTCGTAAAGACAGGTTCTTTTATTTTCCATAGATAAATTTTGGTTGAAGATATTCTTGTTCAATTATTCTTATTTTCTCTTCATCTCCCTCACCCAGGGCGTATGTGCTGTTGCACAAATGCTCTCTGATGTGCTTTCTGATGTCGGGAAAACTCATGTCGGTGTAATCCTTCAGCAGGCAAATGCGCTGCCTGACGCTCTGTACGCCATGTTTCGACAGCTTTTGCTTGGAAGGAGTGATGGCGTGAAGCATGTGCTCCATGTCGGTATCATACAGCAGGGTGCCATGTGCAATGATTTTCCCTGGCAGATGATAGATGGCGTTGCCGCTGACCTTTTTCTCGCCAATCATGATGTCGTTGTGACCACTGGGATGAACGTCCTTGAGTCCGATGCTCTCCAAAGTCTCGCTGATCATCTGCAGGTAACGCTTGAAGGTCTCTTCGACATTGTCCTCGGCGGTGATATAAGAAAGCATCACGTTGCTCATGTCGGCATATACACAGCCTCCGCCGCTCTTTCGGCGAAAGAAGTTGATACAGTGTGACTTGCAGTATTCCAAGTTTACCTCATTCTCAACATCTTGATTGCGGCCAAAAATCACTGTGGGCTCTACCTGCCACATGAAGAAACAATCGTCGCTTAAATCCAATGCTTTGGCGACGTATTCTTCCATAGCAAGATAAAAACTCAACTTGTGAGGATTGTTTTGGGCGAGTTGTATATAAACCATGATGTTAAAAGGTCTTGTTTAATAACTGAATGCAAATATAGTAATTTCTGATTTAACCGACAAAATATTTCAATTAAATTTTCTTTCTTGATTTCTTTCTTTTTGTAAGCTGCTGAAGAGTCCTATCGTTTTTCTTCTGTATATGAGATCTAAAAAGTATGCTGAAGCCATGGATATCGTTTCCTTTTTGCCACATTTTGGAGAACAACATGCCTAAACGACTATTCTAAAAGGGTCAAATGAAATCACGATTACAATCGATGCATTTCTTCAATGCGATTATGAGGATTATAGCGTTTTTTTTTGTAATTTAAAAAAAAACATTTACCTTTGCCTATGATTCCATTCGTATCTGAAGGTTGAGGCCTTGTTGATATGGGTGGAGCGGGCCTTGCAGCTGTGTCCTGCAGTGGAAATCAGCGCATCCGTCATGTAGAGTCTATTGACCGGTAACCGGTACGACATATATTATAGCACGTGCAATGAAATCGAAATTGATATTTGTTTTAACGGCAAGCGTTATGCTCTTGTGCATTTCTTCCTGTCGGCATAAGGAACCAGCCAAGAATGAGGCTAAGGCCCCTAAGGAAGACCTTGAGGCTAAAAAACTGCTTCAGGGCGTCTGGATGAATGAAGATGATGAAACAGTTGTATTCAAGGCTCATGGCGATACCATCTATTATCCTGACTCTACATCTCAGCCTGTCTACTTCCAGATCTTCGGTGACACGCTGGTACTTTATTCGGCCAACTCTGCCCGGTACAAGATTGTAAAGCAGTCACCCCACGTCTTTGAATTCCGCAATGCCGCAGGCGACCTGGTGAGTCTCGTGAAGAGCGAGGACCGTGAAGACAATGATTATTTCTCGAAGGAACCCCCAATGCCCTTGAATACGGGAAAACTCATCAAACGTGATTCCGTTCTCATTTATGGCAAAGACCGTTACCACAGCTACATACAGATCAATCCGACAACATTCAAAGTTGTTAAAGCCAACTATAGCGACGAAGGCGTGGAGGTGGACAATGTCTATTACGACAATATTATCCACGTGAGTTTATACCGAGGTGATTACTGCTTGTTCTCCCGCGATTTCAAGAAGAAGGATTTCTCCCGTGTAGCGCCAGCTGATTTTATTCGTCAGGGAATTCTTAACGACATAAAGCTGATAGGCATGACGCCATCCGGCACGCACTTCCAGGTGTCCATCATGATGCCCGACACCTTCAGCAGCTTCCTCATCGACTTGCTTATTGACTACAGAGGCAGAATGAAGATGAGCGTGAAGAACTAAACAGCAAACCCTACAGACCCTACGAATGGTGGACGTTTGCGGATCAGAGCATATCGGCATAATGTCCAAAATTCACGGAGATTCCAACTGGGCACAATGTTTATGGTTTCGTGGTTGGGGGCTGATAATAAATTGCTTAGCTATAAGTTATGATCAATAAAAAAGCCACTCGGATAAGTCCGAGTGGCTTTTTATAGCGCTATACCAGAAGTCTCTGGTAATTATTTGTATTTCTGTATCAGTTGGTCAGCTTTCTCTCCCGCGCCATGACTCTTGGCTTGTTCGAGAATGCTCAAGCCTTGTTTCTTATCGCCATTAAAGATATAGCAAAGGCCTTTGATGAGGTAGAGGTCGGAGGCATCGGAAAACGTCTGCAGACCAAGGTCAGCTGTCTGTATGGCCTTGTCATACATCTTCACTTGCATTTGCAGTTGGGCCATCTCTGCGTAGTATTCAGGAACATTGCGGTTGATGACGATAGCGTGTGCGATGTCGTTGAGAGCCTGCTGATAGTGCTTCAGCTTCAACTCGCAGGCATATCTCATATAGTAGAAGTCGTCGCCCGAGCGTCCCAGTGTCAGCGTATCGTAGCGATTATAGTCGACGAGAGCTTTGCGATAATCACCCATTTCATCGAGCATCTGCGCGCGGGCCAATACGTATGGGGCCGTAGCGTAAGTCAGAGGGCGGCATTCTACGGCACTGTCCAGAAGCGTTAAGATCTCCGACTTGGGAGCGTTCTGCATCTGTCGGCACATAGCTGCCTCATAGAAGACTTCACCACTCTTGAATGTGGTGTCTTTCGTCAGATCCATGAAGATGGAATACGATTTGTCGTATTCTTTCTTGGCAAACAAAGCCTGCGCTTCCAGGTTCTTATACAGCGGAAGCGGTCTTGCCTGATAGGCTTTTTCTGTTTCGCTAATCACCTTGTCGGCGTTCCATGAGGGATAGACAGAGTCGGGCAGATTGGTCACTTTCTGATAGATGAGCTTTGCGTAGTTGAAGTGGGCTTCGTCTTTAGCCGAAGCTTTGCTGATTCCCTCTTCCATGATTTTTGAAGCATCGTCGTATTTTCCATCTCTAAAATAGATGTTGCCCATCTGCTGGTAGCCTTCGGGTGATGTGGGGAATTTGTGGAGAAACTCCTGAGTGAATTCCTCATACCATCTCTTATTGGACTGGTCGGCCGAAAGATAAAGGGCAAGGACTGCGTCGTCGAGCTTGTCCGGAAGCGCGGGTCTTATGCCGGAACTCTTCAAAACAGGATCATTGAGGCTCAGTCCATTGGCCTTGAACTCACCGGTGTAGGCGACATCAGTGGCGGAACCGCTTGTGGAGGCAGAATACATACCGATGACTTTTCCCTGTTTGTTCAGTACGGGGTAACCATAGAGATTGTTGTCGGCGGTAGAGAGCGTATAATAATTGTACTGCTTGAACTTGTCTGCCGTGACCACTCTCATGTTGACACCCTTAGCTCCACCTACAGTGACGGCCTCGCCAGGAGTGGCTGGAGCAGAGGCGAGCTGTACGGCCGAAGACGTTGTCTCTGTATTGAAGCGACAGATATCATAGATTTCATTGGCGCCGATGAGGCTCTTCACTTCGGTTTTCTTTCCGTTGGTTTCGGTGACGACAGCTTTGTCGGCACCTACAAAAGGTTTCCAGGGGGCGACGGCCTCGCCTTTATTGTCGATGAAGAATCCATGACATTCGCTCAGAACGGAACCGTCTTTCTTGTATGTTGTGAGTTGGAATACAGATTTGGCAGCCTGCTGTGCATTCAAAGGAAGGCTACAGAGCAGGACGGCAAATGCAATAAGGTGGTTTTTGATTTGCATCGTTATTATATTTGTTTATTTTAAAAGTTCTTTGGCATTCTCGATGGCAGCATTTGTGATGCTGCTGCCACTGAGCATCTGGGCAATCTCTTTCACCCGTTCGTCGTGGTTGAGCAGGCGCATGTGGCTCTGCGTGCCATCGGGAGTCTCCTGCTTCTCCACTTTGTAATGGTGCTTGCCCATGGCAGCGATTTGCGGCAGGTGGGTAATGCTGATGACTTGTCGGTTGTTGTCGCCCATCTCACGCATGATCATGGCCATCTTTTCGGCAACATGACCGCTCACACCAGTATCGATTTCATCGAAGATGATGGTGGGCAACTTGACGGCTGAACTGATGATGGCTTTGATAGACAGCATCACACGGGCTATCTCACCGCCTGAGGCTACTTCTGAAACAGGTTGCATGGCCGTGCTCTTGTTGGCGCTGAAGAGGAAGCATACCCTGTCGCCGCCGTCGGTCGTGAGTTCCTGTGGGTCGATCTTGATATTGAATCTCACGTTTGGAATGCCGAGGGGTTGCAGACGCGTCTCCATCTCCTTGCGTATCTTCTCTGCGGCCTGTTGCCGGATGTGTGTCAGCGTTGCGGCTGCTTTCTTGCATACGGCAAAGGTCTCGTCTACTTTGGCCTGCTGTTGCTTGAGAGCCTCCTCGCTGTTGTCGATGCGGTTGAGCTGCTCGGCCAGGCTGTCGCGCTCGGTGATGAGTTCACCGACGGTCTCTTTATGGAATTTCTGCTCCAAACTGTAGATCAAGTCCAGACGCTCCGACTTTCTTTGGTAGTCAGCCGGGTCGAACTCAACGCTCTCGAGGGAGTTCTGAATCTCATTCGCAATATCTTTCAACTCGATGTAGCAACTGTCGAGCCGTTCGTTCAGCTCCTTGATGTCGGGGTATAGTTCGTTGATCTTCTGAAGTATCGACCAGGCCTCATGCACTCTGTCCACCGATCCCGAATCGTCAGCCGAGAGAATCCCGTCGGCATCGTAGAGTGCCTGCTTGATTTCCTCCACATGACTCATCGTACTGACCTCCTTCTCCAGTTGCTCCTGTTCTCCATCGGAGAGTTCTGCCTGGGAGAGTTCCTGCAGTTGGAAGCGCATGAATTCCTCTTGCTCTTTGTTGGCGGTGATTTCGGTCTGCAGTTGCTTGAGTTGGCGTTTTGCCTCCTGCCACTTATAGTAAAGCGACTGATAATTCTCAAGTTCTTTCTTGTCGTCGGCGACGATGTCGACAACGTTCAGCTGAAAGTCATCTTTCTGCAGCAACAGGTTCTGGTGTTGCGAGTGGATGTCGATGAGGTGCTCGCCGAGCTCTCGCATGAGGGCTACGGTGACGGGCTGGTCGTTGATGAATCCCCTGCTTTTACCACTGCTGTTCACTTCGCGGCGGATGATGCATTCATCTTCGTAGTCGATATCATTGTCGTCGAAGAAGGAACGCATGTTGTAGCGGCTCAGGTCGAAGTGGGCCTCGACGACACATTTGCGCTCGCCTTGCTTAATCTGGCGAGCGTCAGCCCGGTTGCCGAGCAGCAGTCCGATGGCGCCGAGGATGATGCTCTTTCCCGCACCGGTCTCACCCGTGATGACGGAGAATCCGGGATAGAAGGGGATGTCGAGCTCATCGATGAGCGTGAAATTCTTGATATATAGTTGTTTGAGCATTACTCCTTGATTTTATTCCATGCATTATTCTGAGAGGCATTGATGCCGAAGAGAATCTCGTAAACGGTTTCCTTCTCCTTTTGTGTGCCCTTACCTTTATATATATTGGCAAGCTCGTCGCGTTTGTAGTCGGTCCAGATTTGCGGCAGAAGGCTCAGTGGTCTGTTCTCGTGAGCTTTCTTCAGATCGTTTTCCAGTGCCGTCGAGATTTCGGTGCGTCCGCGCTCGGCGTTGTTGGCCATCTCGTCAAGTCCTTTGCGGTAATAATCGTATTGCAGTTGACGGAAAGGCTGCATGGCGCCGTCCAGATAGTCGTTGATGATGGCAAACCGGTTGCGGCTGTTGTCGAAGCTTTTCCATCCGGTGAAGGGCAGGTTTTGCGCATTATTGGTCAGGTTCATGCAGCGTTGCAGCACATCCTCACCTCCCATGGGCGAGAAGGAGTCGAGGTCCATGCCAATGATGAGGAAGGCATAGTAGGCACAGAGAGCCGTGAGTTGATTGTCGATGACTTCCTCGTTGAATTCCAGTTGGTCGAATTGGGCAAACTCAAAGTTGAAGTCATTGTCGGTGTTGTTGTAGAGGGTAGTTGTGTATGACGAATTATAGACAGGTCGGTTGGCTTGTATCAAGGCTTTGCAGGTGAATGCATTGGTCGAGACGTCGTATTTGGTGACGGTGATGTTGAAGTTGCAGACGATGCGCTCGTTTTTCTGAAACTTCAAGTTCGTCCACTGACGATCGTTGAGGAAGTTTTGCAGCGTCTCCTTCAGATTGTCGAATACGCTGGCATCCGTGCCCTGAATCTGGTTGTGATTGATGGTCACGGTGGCATTCAGCTCCTGAGCCTGCACATTAAAGAATATTGCAAAGCTCATCAATAATGTCGCAAGCAACTTCTGTCTTAGGCTTCTTGTCATATTCTTTCTTCCCTTGTCTTGAAATAATCGTGATTTTGTTGTCATTGCTCCGAAATGTCGTGCCTTCATTACGCGTTGAATTCAGCACAACAAAGTCGGCGTTCTTCTTTTCCAATTTCTTCTTGGCGTTGGCTTCCTCGTCGTTGGTCTCCAAGGCGAAAATCACGAGCCGTTGGTTGGCGGTCTTCATCTGTCCCAGCGCTGCAGCGATGTCCTGCGTTGGCTTTAGCGTCAGAATCAGATCATCGCCCTCCCGCTTGATTTTCTGAGTTGCTTCATTTGCCGGCTTGAAGTCGGCCACGGCCGCACAAAGAATGGCCGCATCCATGTCTGGAAAGAGACGTGTCGCTTGCTCATACATCTGCTGACAGCTTTCGACGTCAATGCGGTGTATGCCTGCAGAGCAATTGAGTGACACAGGTCCGGCAACGAGATAGACCTCGAATCCTCTCTTCAGACATTCCTCGGCGAGGGAGAATCCCATCTTTCCCGACGAGTAATTGCCGATGAAGCGCACGGGATCAATTTTCTCGTAGGTCGGACCAGCCGTTATGAGGATGCGTATAGCGCCGAGGCTCTTGCTTTTCGTATCGCTGGCGAGCTGTTTGGCCACCGCCTCAACGATTGCCGAAGGCTCTTCCATGCGTCCTTTTCCTTCAAGTCCGCTGGCGAGGAATCCGCTTTCGGGCTCGATAATATGGTTGCCGAAACTCCTGAGTATCTCCATGTTGGCTTTCGTCGATGGGTGCTCATACATGTCCAGGTCCATTGCAGGAGCAATGAAGACAGGGGCACGCATGGCCAGATAGGTGGTGACGAGCATATTGTCGGCTATGCCATGGGCCATCTTGCCCATCGTGCTTGCCGTGCAGGGAGCTATTACCATGGCGTCGGCCCACAATCCAAGCGTCACGTGGGAGTGCCACGTGCCGTCGCGTTGGGAGAAGAAGTCGCTGATGACGGGATGGCGCGACAGCGTGGCCAATGTGAGCGGGGTGATGAACTCTTTGCCAGAGGGAGTGATGACCACTTGCACCTCGGCGCCACGCTTCACGAACTCACGGATGATGAGGCAAGATTTGTAGGCGGCTATCGATCCTGTGATGCCTAATACAATTTTCTTTCCTTTGAGAATATCATCCATTGAGTTTTGCGTCTTTTAAGCGAATGCGTGTCAGCACTTGCTTGGTGTTAAGCGGAAAGTCTGCGTCAAGCATCCAGTTGTAGTAACCTGGGTCGTGATGCAGTACCTCGAGTACTGGCTTGTCTTTGTATTTGCCAAAGTTGAACGTCTCTACCATCTGGGGCTTACCGTCTTCGTCGAGAACGGCCTTGCCCTTGCTGTCTCTGAGTTCTTTCCAGATGATTCTTCCGGCAAAGTCGACGTTGTCGTTCTGCTTGGAGAATTCGGCCAGCGCATTCATGTCGTTGGGCAGCTGCTGTTCTGGATCTTCCTGCTTGCCGGGGGCATAATGGTCTACTTGTCCCATAAGCACCCTGTAGGTGGCTTCGGTGTCCTGATCGGCACGGTGAGCCTCAAAGTCGTCCTCCATCTTCCTGCCACAGTAGAACTTGTAGGCAGCGGCGAGGTTGCGCTTCTCCATCTTGTGATAGATGACCTGTGCGTCGATGAGACGGCTCTTGGAGAAGTCGAAATCGACACCGGCTCTCAGAAATTCCTCGCACAGCAAGGGAACATCGAAGCGGTTGCTGTTGAATCCGGCAAAATCGCAGCCCTTGAATTTCTGTGCCAGATATCCAGAGAGTTCCTTAAACGTCTTGGCGTTCTTCACTTTCTCATCGTCGATGCCAGTGAGTTGAGTGACTTCTGCGGGGATATGCTTCTCGGGATTGATGAAAAGATTCTCCCTCTCCTCCGTACCATCGGGATGCACCTTGATATACGACAACTGTATTATCCGGTCTTTCACGAGATCCAGACCGGTAGTCTCCAAATCAAAAACGATGAGGGGCTTTGTGAGATTCAAATTCATGATTATTCGCTTAACAACATCGGCATGAGCATCATAAGAACATCCTCATTGCCATTTGCTTCTGTTGGATGAATGAGGCCGGGACGTGAGGGATCGGCCAAATCGAACTGTACGGTTTCGCATTCGAGATTTGACAGCACGTCCGTAAGTCCTGTGCCACGGAAGCCGATGCTCATGGGGTTGCCATTGTATTCACAGTAGAGATTCTCCTTGGCGCTCTTGGCGAAATCCGGATCCTCTGAACTGATTTCCAGATTGCCGTTCTCTAAGTGGAGGCGCACCAATTCGCTGCTCTCACTGGCGAAGGGCATAACACGACGGATGGAGCTGAGCATGCTCTTGCGGTCGATGGTCATCACGTTGGGATTGTTCTGGGCAACAACGGCATCGTAGTTGGGGAACTTGCCTTCGATGAGGCGGCAATAGAGCGAACCGTTATCAAAGATGAACTGTGCAGCCTGTTTGGTGAAATTGATGATCACGTCGCCAGAACCCTTGTCGAGGATTGTCTTTATCACTGAGGCCGGCTTGCGGGGAAGAATGAATGTTGAAGGCTCCTCGCTTTTGATGTTGTGCTCGCGGGAGCGGACAAGCTTGTGTCCGTCGCAGGAAACGATGGCCAAATAGTCAGGTGTCAGGTCGAAGCAGATACCATTCATTGCAGGGTGAATCTCCTCGTTGGCAATGGCGAATATAGAGCGGCTCACAGCGTTGACTAGCACATTGGCGTCGATGACAAACTGGGAGTTGTCTTCGTCTAAGATGGGAGTCTGGGGATAGACATTGGCATCCTCGCCAACGATATGGTATTCACCGTTTTGGTAACGCACGTCGATGTTATTCCCTGGGAGGTTTACCTTGAAGGTGATGGGCTGTTCGGGAAGCTCTTTCAGTGTGTCGAGCATATCGGAACTGCGAACGGCGAAGCTACCGTCAGAATCGGCATCTTCGAGAAGAATCTGCGCTTTGGCCACATTCTCTCCATCGCTGGCTGTCAGCGTTAAAGTCTTGTCGTTCACTTCAAAAAGGAAACACTCAAGAATGGGAAGTGAGTTCTTGGGATTCAACACTTTCGACAGGATTTGAAGCCTGTTGTTCAAGGTTGAGCTTGAAACTGTAAAATTCATATTTGTTTCGTTTAGTTTTATCTTTATAGATACAAAAATACGGAAAAAAAACTTCCCGAACAAAAAAAACGCCGAAATATTTCGGAAGATTGGGAATCTTTTATTAATTTCGCAGAAAGAAACATTTAATAAACAAAAGCATGGCATTATCAGGTATCGAAGTTATCGGTAAAATCATCAAAGTAGGAGATGTCCGTTCGGGCGTTTCCAAACGCTCTGGAAATGAATGGAAATCACAGGAATATGTGATTGAGGAACAAGGCTCCAACGGCTTCCCTCGTATGTGCAATTTCACTGTGTTTGGTGCAGATCGTATTGAGCAATTTCAAATAAAGGTGGGTGATACGGTTCATGTATGGCTCGACATTAACGCCCGCCCATGGCAAGACAGATATTTCAACGACATTCGCGCATATCGCGTAGATCACGTTGATCCCAACTCTGTAGGCATGGCAAACGGTGGATATGCGGCTGCTGCTCCTACGAGTGCTCCCGTGCCCAACCCCGCTGCACCTGTTTCTCCTGTTGACACTACTGCCCAGGAGCCTTCCGACGAGGACAGCTCACTTCCCTTCTAAACTGGGTCTTTAAAATTAATGTTCGTTGCTTTAAGCTGTAACGCAGCTTCGGCGCAGAATATTCATCCGCAATGACTTTCAAGAGACATTGCGGATGTTTTTATTATAATCCATAATTCTTCCCCTTACAAGGCTTCTCGATTCATCCTTTTATTGGTATACTGAATGCTTTCTGTGGGACTTCATGCTTTCCGACGAACGTCGGACAGCATCTATGTAGCTGTTTTGAATCTTCATCTGTTGTGATTGCGCTTATCTCGGAATCTATCCCCAATGGAGTTCCGTCCTTGATAGGCAAAGTGGAGCAGGTGTTTGAGAGACCCCAAGCGCTTATAAAATCAAGGGGAAAAAGAAAAAGGGCTGCTATCATTACGATCGCAGCCCTTTGTGTTGCTATGCTGAATTATGGAGCACACAGGTCAAAGTCTACTCAGCAGGCTTATGAGGTGTGCAATTCCAATACTTTTTATTGTCTTTACTCTGAAGATGCTGTCAGCCTTCTGTGACAGTTTCTTTTCTCTTTTCCGTGTCGATATTGAAGTTGAGCTTGTCGCCTTCCTTACCAATATTTATCACGTCACCAGGTTTCAACTCGTCTGAGAGCAGAAGCTCGCACAGGCCATCTTCGATGTAGTTCTGGATGGCCCGCTTGAGCGGACGGGCGCCAAACTGGACGTCATAGCCTTTGGTCGCCACAAACTCTTTGGCTTCATCGCTGATGGTGATTCCGAAGCCCATGTCCTCTACACGCTTATAGAGATCCTTCAACTCAAGGTCGATGATGCGCTTGATGGCATTCAAGTCGAGTTGGTCGAACGTGATGATCTCGTCAAGACGGTTCAAGAACTCAGGAGCAAACTGCCGGCTCAAGCTCTTCTGAATGATGGAGCGGGCGTATTCCTTATTCTGCTCGTTGAATTGCGTCAGCGCTCCGCCTGGAGCTGTGAATCCTACTCCGTGGCCAAACTCCTTGAGCTGCTTCGTTCCGGCATTCGAGGTCATGATGATAATCGTGTTGCGGAAATCCACCAACCGTCCGTTGCCATCCGTCAGTCTTCCTTCGTCAAGCACTTGCAGCAAAAGGTTGAACACATTGCTGTGGGCTTTCTCAATTTCATCGAGCAAGACGATGGAGTAGGGGTGGCGGCGCACGCGCTCGGTGAGCTGACCGCCCTCCTCATAGCCAACGTAGCCGGGAGGCGCTCCAACAAGGCGGGAGACATTGAAGCTCTCAGTGTATTCGCTCATATCGATACGGATGAGGGCGTCTTTCGAGCCGAACATGCTCTCTGCCAGCTTCTTGGCAAGATAGGTCTTTCCCACGCCAGTTGGACCGAGGAACATGAACACACCGATGGGATGGTTGGGCTCGCGCAGGCCTACGCGGTTGCGACGGATAGCTTTGACGACCTTCTCGATGGCATCGTCCTGAGCAATGATGGACTTCTTCAGTTCTTTATCCATTGAGCGGAGGCGTATGCTTTCGGGCTGGTCGATCTGCTGCACTGGGATTCCTGTCATCAGAGACACGACATCGGCCACGTCTTTCGCTGTCACGGTCAGTCGCTCTTCGTTGTCAGTCTGTGCCCATCTGGCATTGAAATCCTGAAGTTTATGGTCGAGCTCTGCCTGACGGTCGCGATAGCTGGCAGCCAACTCAAAGTTCTGGTTGCGCACGGCGGCCTGCTTCTTCGACTTCACGTCCTCAAGCTCTTTCTCCAAAGCAACTACCTCTGGCGGAATGCTGGCGTGGCTCAAGTGTACGCGAGATCCTGCTTCGTCCAAGGCGTCGATAGCCTTGTCGGGGAACATACGGTCTGTGGCATAGCGCTCTGTCAGTTTGACACAAGCCTCAATGGCTTCGTCACTATATGTCACGTGATGATGGTCTTCGTAGCGCTCTTTGATATTGCGAAGGATCTCTGTCGTTTCTTCTGCAGTAGTGGGCTCTACGAGCACCTTCTGGAAACGGCGTTCCAGAGCTCCGTCCTTCTCGATGGAATTGCGGTATTCGTCGAGAGTCGTTGCGCCAATGCACTGTATGGTACCCCGGGCAAGAGCCGGCTTCATGATGTTGGCTGCATCCATGCTTCCAGGAGTAGAACCGGCACCAACCAGCGTATGGATCTCGTCGATGAAGATGATGATGTCAGGATTCTGCTCGAGTTCCTTCAGCAGGGCTTTGATGCGCTCCTCAAACTGTCCGCGGTATTTTGTTCCGGCCACGACACCTGTCATGTCGAGACTTACTACGCGCTTGTTGAACAGCACCGGTGAGCATTTCCGCTTGGCAATGAGTTGTGCGAGTCCTTCTACGATGGCACTCTTGCCCACACCGGGTTCGCCGATGAGAATGGGGTTGTTTTTCTTTCTGCGGCAGAGTATCTCGATGATGCGCTGAATCTCCTTCTCGCGTCCCACAACGGGATCGAGTTTTCCGTCGGCTGCAGCCTGAGTAAGGTCGGTGGAGAAGTTGTCGAGCACGGGAGTCTTACCGCCTCCATGCTGTGTCTGCGTCTGAGTGGGCTTTTCTGTATCACCCGAACTGCGCCATTCTCTTCCTCCTTGGTCGCCGCCCTCTGTCTCCTCGTAGTCTTCGCCTGGCAAGTCAAGACCGTCCTTGTGGGCTGGAGCCTGCAGGTAAGACACTACGTCTTCGTAGGTTACATTGTTGAATTCCAGCACCTCTTTGGCGCCGTTGTTCATCTGATCGTGCAGAATGGCCATGAGCAGATGTTGTACATCCACGGTCTGCGTATGCTGCATGCGCGCTTCGAGGACAGCCAGTTTGAGAATGTTGCTGGCTTTCTCGTTCAATACAAGCTCACTCGTGTTGAGGGGCTCGTTGGCGTCGTCTTCACGCACGCGCTCTTCAAGCTCTTCCTTGATGGTTTGCTCGTTTATCTTCATACGGTTGAACAGTCCTCTGACGATGCTGTTCTTCTCGCGGATGATACCCAATAGCAAATGTTCAGGCCCTACGGACCTGCTTGCCAGGCGCGTAGCCTCCTCTCTGCTGAAAGCGAGGATTTCTGAAACCTTTGGTGAAAATTGACTTGTCATCCTTAATAACCTTTCTTTTAGATGTTAATAATTCGAATCCATGTTCATGCTCCGATGCGCATGGATTTTTTGCTTTAAGTTCTTTCTAGCAAAATCCGTGCCAAAATAGAATCTTAAGCTGTGGGAAGTAGACGAACCTTTAGACACTGGGCTTTTCATTCGTGGTGGTAAGGCTCGCCTTTGATGATGGTGCATGCGCGGTAGAGCTGTTCTGTGAAGATGAGCCTCACCATCTGGTGGGAGAAGGTCATCTTCGAGAGACTTATCTTCTCATCGGCCCTGGAATAGACCGCGGGTGAGAATCCGTAAGGACCACCGATGACGAACACCAACCTCTTTGCTGTTGCCTGCTTCTTCTGCAGCCACTGGGCATATTCTATGCTCCGCATTTCCTTTCCATGCTCGTCGAGCAGGACAACCGTGTCGCTCGATGTCAGCAGTTTTAGTATCTGTTCTCCTTCCTTTTCTTTCTGCTGTTCTTCCGAGAGGCTTTTCGTATTCTTCAGTTCTGGTATAATGGTGATCTCGAAAGGGAGATAATGCTTGATGCGGCCTGCATAGTCGTTGATGCCGGCATCAAAATGCTTGTCGGTGGTCTTGCCCACTAATATCAATGTCACCTTCATCTCTTCCTTCCTTTTTTTTGCCTCTGTCAGACTTGATCAGTCTGTCTTGTTCTCTCCTTTTTCTTTTTGGTATTCCTTTCTCTTTAGTTCGTAATACTCTTTTCTTTTGGGATTCATGGGGAACCATCCCTTCAGCACTCGTTTCTCCTGGGCGAAGAGTTCTCCGATTGACCATAGGAAACTTGCTCCAAGAACACCAAGCAGAATAGAGATGTGTTCATTGCTCTCCAAAAGCGACAGGACAACGCACGCAATGCCTCCCAACAGGAAAATCCACCAAGGGCGTGTCCCATAATAATACTCTGTTTTTATCACCATAGGATGGAACAGACCAATGATGAGAAACGTTAATATTGCGAAAATTGTACCTGTAATATATATCATGTGGCAAATTTACTATTTTTTTCTTGGTTAACTCTATGTTTTATAGAAAAATATTCGTAACTTTGTCTCAAAGAACAAAAAATCAATTTATAAAATCTAATAAGTTTAAACAAAATGGAGAACAATGCAGAATTAATCGCCCAGTGCGAGGTTAAGGCAAAACAATGGCTTTCGCCGTCGTTTGACGAAGAGACTCGTCAGAGTGTACAGCAAATGCTTGACAAGGCCGACAAGACCGACCTTATTGAGGCCTTCTATAAGAATCTCGAGTTCGGCACTGGCGGTTTGCGCGGTATCATGGGTGCTGGCACAAATCGCATGAACGTCTATACGGTGGGCATGGCTACGCAAGGCTTTGCCAACTACCTGAAGAAGAACTTTGCCGACCGCAAGGAAATCAGCGTTGTAGTTTGCCACGACTGCCGCAACAACAGCCGTAAGTTTGCTGAGTCCGTTGCCGATGTGTTCTCTGCCAACGGCATCAAGGTGTACTTGTTCGACGACATGCGTCCTACGCCCGAATGCTCTTTCGCTATCCGCCATCTGGGCTGCCAGGCCGGTGTCAACATCACGGCCAGTCACAACCCCAAGGAGTACAATGGCTACAAGGCCTACTGGGAAGACGGTGCACAGGTGCTGGCTCCCCACGACACAGGCATCATCGACGAGGTGAACAAGGTGAAAGTCGAGGATGTGAAGTTCGGTGGCAACAAGGATCTCATCCAGATTATCGGTGCTGAAATCGACAAGATCTATCTTGACAAGATTCACACGCTGTCTATCGATCCCGCTGTGATCAAAAAACAGCACGACTTGAAGATTGTCTACACTCCGCTGCATGGAACCGGTATGATGCTCATTCCTCAGAGCTTGAAACTGTGGGGCTTCGACAATGTGCATTGTGTAAAGGAGCAGATGGTGAAGGACGGCAACTTCCCAACCGTTGTCTCTCCTAATCCTGAGAATGGTGAGGCTCTGGCATTGGCTATCCGCGACGCCAAGGCTATTGATGCCGACATCGTGATGGCTTCAGATCCTGATGCTGACCGCGTAGGCATGGCTTGCAAGAACGACAAGGGTGAGTGGACGCTCATCAATGGCAACCAGACCTGCCTTATCTTCCTCTATTATATCATCACCAACCGCAAGGCTAAGGGCTTGATGAAGCCCAACGACTTCATTGTGAAAACCATCGTTACCACAGAGGTCATCCGCAAGATTGCCGAGAAGCAGCACATCGAACTTCGTGACTGCTACACAGGCTTCAAGTGGATTGCCCGTGAGATTCGTCTCTCTGAGGGCAAGCAGCAGTACATCGGTGGCGGTGAGGAAAGCTATGGCTTCCTGGCCGAGGACTTCGTACGCGATAAGGATGCAGTTTCGGCAATGAGTTTGCTGGCTGAGATCTGCGCTTGGGCTAAGGATCAGGGCAAGACCCTCTACGACATCTTGATGGACATCTATCTGGAGTATGGCTTCTCTAAAGAGGTTACCGTCAATGTAGTACGTCCGGGTAAGGCTGGTGCCGATGAGATCAAGGCTATGATGGAGAACTTCCGTAAGAATCCTCCCACGGAGTTGGGTGGCAGCAAGATCGTCACATGGAAGGACTATGAGACCCTCGAGGCCCGTCATGCTGATGGCAGCGTCACAAAGCTTGACATGCCTACGACGAGCAATGTGCTGCAGTGGTTCTGCGATGACGATACTAAGGTATCAGTCCGTCCTTCTGGTACGGAGCCTAAGATTAAATTCTATATCGAGGTAAAAGGCACCATGAAGTGCGCCGGTTGCTACGAGCGCTGCACCAAGGAGGCTGAGGAAAAGGTTGAGGGCATCAAGAAGAGCCTGAAACTCGATTGATTCCGGTTAGCAGCCTTTCATTCCATATAATAACAAACGGGGGACAGATTTCTGGATCTGTCTCCCGTTTGTGTATATAAACACCAATCTGCATCCTCGTCCAACAACATTAAAGTTAAGGGGCGCATAAGCTCAGCCGCGTTTTCCTAAACCAAAGTGTTAGGTGACTAGAGCAACTCTCGCAGAACTTAGGAGAGTTTATTCCAAAGCCAAAGCAATATGATGGCTCCGATGACAGCCACAACAAAGTTGCCGATGCTTCCAGTAGCAGTGATGCCTAACCATCCTAATACTTCTCCACCGAGCCATCCGCCAACAATACCCAACAGCAAGTTGATGAGACAGCCGGAGCCTTCCTTCTTGTATATCTTGCTGGCAACGAAACCTGCCAATGCTCCTATAATTAAATATCCAATCATGACTTTACTTGATAACTGTTGCTTTGATAATTTTGATATCTTCTACAGGGCGGTCGTATTCGTCTGTCTTTGAATAGTCTATGTCTTTGACAACATCGAGTCCGCTGACCACTTCGCCGAATACCGTGTATTGTCCGTCCAAATGAGGTGTGCCGCCAACTGTGCGGTAGACTTCTCTAATTTCGGGTGTCAACTTCACTGTGCCGTTTGTCCGCTTATCTATTCCTTCCTGGCATTTGTCGAGGTAAGCATCGCTGTGAGTCTGTCCCCAAACAATATAGAACTGTGAGGAACTTGAGGCTCTCTCAGGATTGCTGCTGTCGGGCTCGCGTGCGGCTGCCAAGGCACCACGCTTGTGGAACAGCTTCGGGAAACGGAATTCGGCAGGTATACTGTAGTCGGGCGAATATTCGCCTAAGCGGTCTCCGGGCTTGGCGTGCCTCGTAGTGGAGTCGCCCGTCTGAATCATAAAGTCTGCTATGACCCGATGGAAGAGATTGCCATCGTAATAACCGGAGCGGACAAGCTTCAAGAAGTTGTCGCGATGAAGCGGTGTCTCATTGTAGAGTTTGAGCAGAATGTCCCCTTTGCTCGTCTGAAGCAGTACTTCATGGCAAGAATCCTCTGTAGCGGAGGACTTTGTTTCTTGGGCTGCAAGAGACAGAGAGAGCAAAAGAACGAAAAATAAGAGGATGCGCTTTGTCATATAGATTATTGATTTTGAAAAAGTGGTTTAATCTTAATGGCCACGGATATCACGAGTCTACACTGCTTTAGTGGGGATTCGTGTATCCGTGGCTGATCCTATCAGTTGATTAGACTGGACAAGATGGCAACTTCCCTGTTGTTTAATAGGCGTCGCTATGTTTTACCTCATCCATGTCCAGCTTCTTCTTGTCTATCGAACGCCATGCATACCAGATATAGGCCAGTACGAATGGTACCAACAGGCTTACCACTGCCATTACTTGCAGCGTGAATGGGCTGGAAGAACTGTTCTCAATCGTAAGCGAACTTTGCAAGTCTGCCGTAGAAGGATAGTAGGCTGTGTTGTTCCAGCCTGCAAGCAGGAAGAGTGCCAAGACTGTGAGCACGGTGCCAATTCCTGAAGGCCATATACCTTTTATATAGTCAGCTTTGGTGAGCGTACGTCCGATGCCGTAGAGTACCAATACAACACCAACCACAAAGACCAAGGCAACGGGCCAGAGCGTGACGAGGTTGTGGAAGTATTTCAGCGGCTCCATAAAAATTACGCCGGTGTTCGGGTCATAGGCAAAGCCATCCTTCAGCATCGTGCGGATGACGAAGGCCAGGAAGAAGACCAAGAACGCAATGGTGTTGCGGAGTACTTCCTGATGGCAACGCTTGCGAATTGTCTCGTCGTTTACATTATTAATAAGGTACAGCGTTCCGAGAATGCGGGAGAGGAACAGAACTGCCAATCCAAGAACAACGTTCCAAACATCGAGCAACGCATCGAGACCGTAGCTGGCATTGGCCCAACGGCTGACGGCCGGACCTGCTGCCAAAGTGAGGTTCTGCTTATCGATGAAGAAATTGCTTCCATCGAAGAATGTAGCAACCGCGCCGCCCAGCAGCAATGGACCGACTATTCCGTTGATGACAAGGCAGACTTGGAATGTGCGGACTCCGAGAAGATTTCCGAGCTTATTCTGAAACTCATAGCTGACAGCCTGAATGACAAATGAGAAAAGGATGATCATCCAAAGCCAGTAGGCGCCTCCGAAACTCGTGCTGTAGAAGAGAGGGAAAGAGGCAAAGAAACCGCCACCAAAGGTGACCAGCGTGGTGAATGTGAATTCCCACTTGCGTCCGGTGGAGTTGATGAGCAGCCGGCGTTCGTCGGCGTTCTTACCCAATTGGAATATCATGGAGTTGGCACCCTGCACAAAGAGCAGGAATACCAGAAGACCTCCTAACAGGCTGATGATGAACCACCAATATTGTTGCAAAAACAGATAACTCATAATTGTGCGATTTTATTTAGATGCGGGAGATAATGATTCATCGGAATGCTCAGGACCACGCTTGATCTGCTTGCAGAGAATGCTGATCTCCACAACAAGCATCGTGGTGAACAATGCTAAGAAGATAAAGAACGTCAGGGCGACGCTGCCGCTTTGGATGTTGGAGATAGCTGCCCATGTGGGGAGCATATCCTGAATGGTCCAGGGCTGGCGTCCAAGCTCTGCCACGATCCAGCCGCTCTCTGAGGCGATGTAGGCCAGTGGGACGAGCAGTATAGCAAAACGATGCACCCATGGGAACTTCTCGATGTTCTTGCTGCGATAGCAAAGATGGAGCGTCAGAAGGAAGAAAAGGATGAAGAGGCAGCCCATGCCCACCATGATGCGGAAGCACCAGAAGTTGAGCGGTATGAAGGGCACGATGTCGTCGGGCGACTTCACGAAGCCATAGCCATAATAGGGCATGGTGGCTTGCAAGTCCTTCTTCAAGGTTGCAACCTTGTCAGAGCTTTGGAACTTACTGCCGGGACTTTTCATCAGTTCACGATACTCCTTAAGTGTAGCCATGGCTTTCTGACCGAGCTCCATTTTCTCCTTCACGCTCAATACCTTCTCGCCCGTATCCAAAGTGTAGCCATTCAGAATATCGTTGACGCCTGGTACATAACCGTCGAAGTCATGTGTGGCCAGGAACGACAGCATCTTGGGGATTCCTAAGCGAAGAGGTGGTTCAGCCTCATTGGCATAATCGGGTTGTTTGAAGGGATTTACCCAAGCCACGGCCGCAAGGCTCTGGCTGTTGCCGCCATTGTAGAGAGCTTCCATAGCTGCCAATTTCATCGGCTGTTTCTGGGAAACCTGATAGGCAGAGTTGTCGCCCGTGATGGCTGCCAGCACAGCGGCTACTAGACCAACGATACTGCCAATCTTAATGCTCTCAACGGCGAGCTTCTGCTCACGCTTGCGCAGCAGATACCAGCAGCTCACAGCAACGGTGAACACACCGCCAGTGATCCAGGCAGATGTGACCGTGTGGCAGAACTTGTCGACAGCGACGGGAGAAAGAGCTACGTCGGCAAACGATGTCATTTCGAATCGCATCGTATCGGGATTGAATGTCTGTCCGATGGGGTACTGCATCCAGGCGTTGGCCACCAAAATCCACCATGCGGAGATAGTGGCGCCAAGTCCCGTGAGCCATGTTGAGGCGAGATGGAATCCTGGAGAAACCTTTTTCCAACCGAAGAACATCACGGCGACGAACGTGGATTCCATAAAGAAGGCAACGATTCCTTCGATAGCCAATGGTGCACCGAAGATGTCACCAACAAACCAGCTGTAGTTGCTCCAGTTGGTACCGAATTCGAATTCCAAGATGATACCTGTGGCAACACCCATGGCGAAGTTGACACCGAAGAGCCGTTGCCAGAATCTGGCGGCATCCTTCCAGAAGGCTTTCCGCGTGCGATAGTAGCAAGTCTCCACGATGCCCATGATAACTGCGAGTCCCAGTGTCAGCGGTACAAAGAGCCAGTGATAGATGGCTGTGAGGGCAAACTGCGCCCTCGACCAGTCGACAGTGGCGGACATCGTTTCCAATAAAAGATTTGTCATAGTAATCGATGTGTTTGTTTAGTTTTTAATGTGTCGTTTTTTAAGATGATTATTCTGATGTCGCTGCAGCGTTATGCTCCAACTGCTGTTCTACGTATGAGGCTTCCTGCCCCTTCGGAGCATTCTGCTTGATGATGTTGGGGAAAAAGAATAATTTCAGAATGAAAAAGATGATGAAGAGCTTGATGAGAATCACCAGCCACAACGTCTTCCCTACGGTCATGTTCTTAAAACCGCTATAATATAAGTCCCATATTCTGTAAACTATTTTGTCTTTTCCCATTCTGTGTTTATCTTTTTGAGCGTAAAGTTAGCAAAAAAAAGTTACAGATGTTCTTTTTTTCCCGAAAAATAAAAAAAAATATTTCACGAATGGTTTACTTGGAATAAATTTTTGGCAGGACGCTTTAATTTTAGTAATTTTGCGCATGTTCAAATTCAAATGTTGAAACAATGAGTACGATAAACAAAAAACTCTTAACCGTATTTATTATAATATGTGTTTTGCTGATTGGTGGACTCTGCTATTTAGGGCTAAATCTCCGTCAACAGCGTAAGGCTAATGCTGATATGCAGCAGTTGGCAGAACTTGACAAAAAGGAGATGGAGAACGAATATCAGCAGTTCTCCGACCAGTACAGTGAGATGAAGACCCATGTGACCAACGATTCGCTGATCTCTCAGTTGTCTGCTGAACAGGAGAAGACTCAGCGGTTGCTGGCCGAGCTGAAGCGCACCAAAAGTTCAGACGCACGCGAAATCGCTCGCTTGAAGCGGGAGTTGGCCACAGTCAGAGCCGTCTTGAGAAGCTATGTCATTCAGATTGACTCGCTCAATCAGGCCAATGGCCGGTTAACAGCCGAGAATACCCGTGTGAAGGGACAATATGAGGAGGCTACGCGACAGATTGAAGGCTTGAACACCGAGAAGGCCTCGCTGTCTGAACAGGTGGCTATCGCATCTCAACTTGACGCCAATGGCATTCAGATGCACTTATTGAATAAGAACAACAAGGCCAAGGACAAGATCTCGAAAGCCCGCACTATCCAAGTGAATTTCAACATAGCAAAGAATGTCACAGCGAGAACTGGTATGAAGACGGTTTACGTACGCATCCTCTCGCCAGCCGGCAACATCATCGGTGGCAGTGTCAGTTTCCCATACGAGAACAAGACATTGACCGGCACAATGAAGAAAGCGATAGAGTACAACGGCAACGAGACCCCAGTTTCCTTGTATGTGCCTGTCACCCAGACGCTGAGTGCTGGTACCTATCAGGTGAGCGTCTTTGCTGAGGGAAACATGATTGGAAGTAAGAACTTTATGTTTAAATAAATGAGAAAGATTGTATTGGCTGTATTGGCTTGCCTTGCGCTTCCTGTATCTGCACAGCGAACACTGACGCTTGATAGTTGCAGGGCTTTGGCTCTTCGCAACAACAAACAGCTTATCGCTACGCGCCAGAACAAGGAGGTAGCCTATAATGCCCGAAAAGCTATGCGTACAAACTATCTTCCCAAAGTTGACGCCTTGGGAAGCTACCAGTATACGTCGAAGGAAATATCACTTCTGAACAACAAAACTAAGCAGACTTTGTCGACACTGGGCACCAGCTCAATGACGAGCGTCTCCAATCTGTTGACAAACCTTGTTCAGTCGGGCGCTGTCAGTCAGGAGTTGGCTCAGCAGCTGAGCGGTCTGCTGTCGAATACAGGAAGTGCTTTGGAGCAGGGCGGCAACGCTATCGGACAAAAGATCCGTGATGCCTTCAAGACCGACACAAAGAACATCTGGGCAGGTTCCGTGATGGTGCGCCAGCCCGTCTATATGGGCGGTGCCATCATCGCTGCCAACAAAATGGCGGATATTGGCGAGAGTATGGCTGCCAATAATGAGGATCTCGTCACGCAGAACACGCTCTACAGCATCGACCGTACTTACTGGACCACCGTCTCTTTGAAGCAGAAGAAAAAATTGGCTTACAGCTATCGTGATCTGGTCAAAAAATTGGATGACGATGTCAACAAGATGATTGGCCAGGGAGTGGCCACAAAGGCCGACGGCTTGAGAGTGGACGTAAAGGTCAATGAGGCCGACATGCAGATTGTGCAGGTTGAGGATGGACTGGTATTATCGAAGATGCTTCTCTGCCAACTCTGCGGATTGCCTTTGGAGGAAGACATCGTGCTCGCTGATGAGGATAAGAACACGCTCGACACCGAAGGTCTGGCGATAGGATCAGTACAAGACTCCACCTACAGCGAGCGTCCAGAAGTGAGATTGCTGCAGAATGCCGTAGACATGAGCGAGCAGAACACAAAGCTCACCTTGGCCCAGTATCTTCCCCATGTACTGCTCACAGGCGGCTACATGATTTCGAATCCTAATCTGTGGGATGGCTTCAACCGTAAGTTCTCTGGCGTTTGGAACGTAGGCGTCACCTTGACCTTCCCCGTATGGAACTGGATGGAGAGCAAGTATAAGCTGCGCGGTTCGAAAGCCATGACAACCATAGCACGGCTTGACCTGGCCGATCTGCAAGAGAAGATTCATCTTCAGGCTACTCAGGCTCAGTTCAAGATCAATGAGGCTTACAAACGCTTGAATATGGCCAACAGCAACTTGAACAGTGCTGATGAGAACCTGCGCTGTGCCAATATTGGATTTAAAGAGGGGGTTATGGATGTCACAGACGTCATGGCTGCCCAGACGGCTTGGCAGCAGGCCCAAAGCGATAAAATTGATGCCGAGGTTGATGTTAAACTCTCACAGGTCGAGCTGCAAAAGGCTTTGGGAAGGCTGAAATAGTCGAACCGAAATTTAATTTTGAATTTAAAACAGAGACAATTATGTCGAGAAAAAGTCAGCATAACAATATTCTATTGGCTGTGGCAGGTTTTTCTGCAGTAGTTTTCCTGGTAGGCATTCTGGGTTTCTTCTTCTTGGGTAAGCCTGAAGAGATTATCCAGGGACAAGTAGACTGCGACGATTATCGCATCAGCAGTAAGTTGCCGGGCCGTGTGGTAGAAATCAGGGTGAAGGAAGGCGATTATGTCCACGTGGGCGATACGCTCGCGATTCTTCAGGTTCCCGAAGTGAAAGCACAGGAGCAGGCCGCCCAAGCTACCGATGAGGCTGCGCAAGCCCTGAGCGATATGTCCAACAACGGCAACCGCCAAGAAGTCATCCGTACCGCCAATGAGGTTTACCGTCAGGCTATGGCCGCAGCTGAGATTGCCCAGAAGACATTCACGCGTATGGACAACCTCTATAAAGAGGGAGTTATCACCGCTCAGAAACGCGATGAGGCCCAGTCGGCCTTCAAAGCCACACAGGCCCAGGTTGCAGCAGCCAAGGAACAACTGAAATTGGCTCAAGACGGTTCGCGCGAGGAGGAAAAACGTGCTGCCGCCAAGCAGGCCCAGGCTGCCGGTCATGCAGTTGATGTTGTTAAAGGACTGCTGAAAGAGACCGTTCAGATCTCTGCCGTCGAGGGAGAGGTGAGTGATGTTTATTCTCACGAAGGCGAACTTGTAGGAATGGGTTCTCCCATCATGAGCATCAGTCTGATTAAGGATATGTGGGGATCCTTCAATGTGCGTGAAGACCAGTTCAACGGCATGAAGATGGGTTCTGTGATCAGCGCCTTCGTTCCTGCTTTCAATAAGACCATACGCATGAAGGTGTACTACGTGAAGGACCAAGGCTCTTATGCCGCATGGCGTGCCACCAAGAATACTGGTCAGTACGACTTGAAGACTCTTGAAGTGAAAGCCCGTCCCATTGACAAGATTGATGGCTTACGGCCAGGTATGAGCCTTGTGCTGAAAGATGCAGACAAGAAATAAACGCTTAATTTTCACGCATTGAAAGTTCTTCGCAGGATATATAGGATAGCCGCCAGAGAATGCCAGATAATGTGGGGCAGTGCGATTTATCGCTTCTGCATCCTCATTTTCCCTATTCTTGTGGTCGTATTTTTCACATCCCTCATGCGGGAAGGTGTGCCTGAGAACATGCCTGTCGGTGTAGTGGATCTGGATCATTCGGCTACGAGCAGGGCCATCATTCAGAAGCTTGACGCTATGCAAACCTCCGAAGTTTATGACTATTATAACAGTCTGAGTGAGGCGCGACAAGCTATACAGCAGCAGAAAATCTATTCCATTCTCTACATCCCGCCACGCTTTGAGCAGAAGGTGATGGCAGGCGAAAGTCCCGTCGTATCCTACTATAATAGTTATACGACGCTTGTTGCCGGTTCGTTGACTTATCGTGACTTAAAGACGGCATGCACGTTGGCCGCGGCGAAGATTGGCATGACGAAGCTTGCCGCTGTTGGAAAAAGCAATCACGAGATAGCCGCCAACCTGCAGCCTATCAGTGTCGACCTCCACATGATCGGCAATCCTTACGCTAGCTACAATGTCTATCTGAGCACTTATGTCGTGCCGGGTGCATTGATGATCTTCGTCTTCCTTCTTGTACCTTATTCTATATGGACGGAAGTGAAATTTGGCCGGTCAAAGGATTGGATGCAGATGGCCGGAGGCAACATTCGTATAGCCCTTATTGGCAAGCTATTGCCCCATACCATCATGTTCCTCGCTGTTTTCTTGGGCTTTGAGTTCTATATCTACGGTTATCTCGACTTCCCTCACAAGGGTGGTCTCTTCGATATTCTTCTTGTGGGCGTATTGTCCATTTTGGCTTGTCAGGGTTTTGGCGTGTTCATCTCCGGTATCATGCCCAGTCTGAGAATGTCGATGAGTATATGCTCTCTTTGGTCAGTTGTCAGCTTCTCCATGTGCGGTGCCACCTATCCAGTGGAGGCCATGGACAGAATGGTGCACGCTATGGCTGTGCTTTTCCCTCTTCGTCATTACATCGTGATGTATCAGATCAACATCTTCGACGGTTTCCCCTTGCAGTATACAGTATGGAATATCGCAGCTCTGTTGTTCTTCATGGTATTGCCGGTGTTCTCTGTGAAGAATATTAAGAAAAACATGTTACTCTCAGTGTATATCCCATGATGAAAGACAAGACGTTATTCCAGCAAATAAAGGAAGGCTTCCAAGACACTCTTTACATTTGGGCCAAGGAGATCCGGAATGTGTTCCACGACGAGGGAGTATTGATTTTCTGCATACTCGTTCCGTTGGGCTATCCGTTGCTGTACTCTTGGATATACAACAACGAGGTTGTGCGTGACGTTCCGGTAGCCATAGTCGACATGGACCACACTGCCTTGAGTCGTGAGTATATCCGCAAGGTGGATGCCAGCCCGGATGTCAAAGTCGCTTATTATTGTAACTCTCTAGAAGAAGCCCAGGACATGGTGGGGCGCCAGATGGTTCGCGGCGCTATCTATCTGCCCAGCGATTTCTCCAAGAATATCAACAGAGGTGAACAGTCGTTTGTCAGCGTGTACTGCGACATGAACTTGATGCTCGCCTACAAGGCCATCTATCAAACATCGCAGGCCGTTGCCTCACTGATGAGTGCCCATATACAGATAGAGCGCTCTGCCGACATGACGAATCGCGAAAATGAGGTCACCGTGGAGCCTATTAGACAGGAGCAGGTGAATATCTTCAACTCCACTATCGGCTATGGCAATGCCATTATTCCTCCAGTGCTGATGCTCATCCTGCATCAAACGCTTTTGCTCGGTATAGGACTGGCCGCAGGAACAGCACGAGAGAACAACCGTTTTGCCGATCTCGTGCCAATATCCCATCATTATAATGGTATCTTCCGTATCGTGATGGGCAAGGGCTTGTGCTACTTCATGATCTACATGGTGATGGGAACCTATGTCGGCCTTTGCGTGCCACGTTTCTTCTCTTACACGGCCATGAATCATGCTGAGTATTTCTTTCCCTTCCTCATTCCGTATATTCTCGCAACGACATTTTTCGGAATGACCGTGACCGGAGTCGTTCGTCATCGAGAGAACATACTTCTCTTGGTGATGTTCACTTCCGTGCCGTTGCTTTTCCTTTCTGGCGTTAGCTGGCCTGTGAGCAACATGCCAACGTTTTGGAAATATTTCTCTTACCTCTTCCCCAGCACCTTTGGACTTCGTGGCTACACCACGTTGAGCAGTATGGGAGGTACGCTCAATGATATTGAGTTTGAATACAAAGCGTTGTGGATTCAGGTGTTTGTCTATGTATTCCTGACTTGCATAGTGTATCGCCGGCAGATTAATTTGTCTAGAACCCACACCCGCGAGCGTATCGAAAGAATCAAGGAGATGCTGCAGTCGGTGCAGAAATCCAAACAGTCGGTCGAAGAGGAGTAGCTCTTTTGGCAGAGGCTGGAGTTGTTGTTCGGCCGATGACGGTTGTCAGTCTGTTTGTGTAACTATATAGGAAATCGACATGTTAGCGGGAAATAGTTCCCGTATACAAAAACATCCGCAATGCGTATTGATTGGCATTGCGGATGTTTTTTGTGCTGAATATGTGTGCTGTGGTTGGCACACAAAAAATTACTTGTTGTTGACGCTGACAATCTTAGTCTTCGGCAGCTCTTTGTTTCTGATGTTTACCCGTGTCACTACGGCTTGAGCCAAATTGATGAAAGCCTGTCCGGTGATGGAGTCTATCTTGCAAGCTGCGGGCACTCCTTCGTCACCGCTCTCGCAGATGCTCTGCACGATTGGAATTTGGGCCAACAAGGGCACGCCTAATTCCTTTGCCAGGTTCTTGCAGCCGTCCTTACCGAAAATGTAGTATTTGTTTTCGGGCAATTCGGCAGGAGTAAACCAGGCCATGTTTTCCACCAGTCCCAGGATGGGCACGTTGACCTTGTCGTTTCTGTACATGTCGACGCCTTTCCGTGCATCGGCCAGTGCCACCTGTTGCGGTGTGGAGACGATCACTGCTCCGGTGATGCTAAGGGTCTGGAGCAGTGTGAGGTGGATGTCGCTCGTGCCAGGAGGCGTGTCAAGGATGAAGTAGTCCAAGTCGCCCCAGTCGGCGTCAGCAATGAGTTGCTTCAGGGCTGATGTTGCCATTCCGCCGCGCCAGAGTGTGGCTGTGCCTGGGTCGACGAAAAAGCCAATGCTCAGCAGCTTTACTCCATATTTCTCAATGGGAACGATGAGTTGTCGGCCGTCTTTCTCGATGCCGTAAGGCCGCTCGTCCTCAACACCAAACATTTTGGGCATAGATGGTCCGAAGATATCGGTATCCAGCAAACCAACTTTATATCCCAGTTTGGCTAATGCGATAGCCAGATTGGCGGCAACGGTAGATTTGCCAACACCTCCCTTGCCCGAACTCACGGCTACGATGTTCTTCACCTGGGGCAGCAACTTACCAACCTCGGGGCGTGGGGCATGACGGTATTCCACATTCACGGTCACGTCGACCTCTTTGCCGCAGTGATAATGTATGGCAGCCTCAGCAGCCTTCACTGTTGATTTGAGAAAGGGGTCGGTGTCGCGGGGAAATATAAGCGTGAACGATAGCGTCAGACCGTCAATCCTGATGTCGTCGGCCAGCATACCGCTCTCTATCAAGTTCTTCTTGGTGCCTGGATAGATGACTGTTGCCAGGGCATCTTTGATAAGTTTTGGATATAGTGTCATTATCTTCTTTTTGATTACTCTGCAAAGATAATGATAATTAGTCGGATAGCAAAATAAATTCAGTGTGGCTTCACGCATTGATTTTCACCTGCCCTATAATAGCTCGTGGGAAGACGATCCAAATCTCTGCACATCTAATAAATTGCGTGTCATTAGTTTTCTCTTTTCAGCTAATTGTTGATTAAGGCTGAATTATGTGTCGTGACAATTGTCACGAACGAACGTGACATTTGTCACGAACAAACGTGACATTTGTCACGAGCGAACGTGACATTTGTCACGAACAAACGTGACATTTGTCACGTGACGGTCGTCACAAAACAACGTGATGGTCGTCACCGAATAACGTGACGTTCGTCACGTAGGTAAGTGTTTGGTCATAAATGATGGTACCTCAGGCGCCGATAGCTTTACTTTTAATCTTAATATCAAGTTGAACGCAACAGCCCATTTTGTGCTGGTTATGCTATTCAGTGATGTGCAATTCACAGAAAATATGCCGTGAAGCTAAAAATATCTTCTCCGTTGCCTCCTTCTCTCCCCATTAGTTGTAAATCTTTCTTAAATAGAACGTGAATGGGAGAAAATTCCGTATCTTTGCACGAAAACTGAAAATATGAAACTTAAAATATTCCTTGTAGTTTGTTTGTATTCTCTATCCGTTGTCTGTTTTGCAGGCGATCTTGTTTGGTATAATGGCAAGAGTGCCGTGACCTATTCCGTCTGTGATCAGCACGATAAGGTTGTGGACGTAGCTTTGGACATGTTCTCATCCGACATGCATGAAGTGACGGGTAAGTACGCCAACAAAAAGGCTAATTCGGTCATTGAGATTTATCAGCTTGACAAACTTTCGAACAAGGAATTCAGTCAACTGGAGAAATATTCTGTTCCGGTCAGCAAGTTTATCACTCAGCCTGATGCGTTCTACTTGGTCAATACTGGTCGTAAGATTTTAGTTGTTGGCAGCAACGGTCGTGGTACGGCCTATGGCATTCTTGAACTCTCGCGTCAGGCCGGCGTTTCGCCTTGGATATGGTGGGGTGATGTCAGACCAGAACACAAGGAATATCTGATTTTGAAAGACGGCTATAAGACCCTGCAGATTCCTGCCGTCAAATATCGTGGCATCTCCATCAGCGGCGAGGATTGGTCGTTGCGCCCCTGGAGCAAGACGCTCGACAAGCATGTCCCAGCTGGTTCTATTGGGCCGCGCACTTATAAGAAACTTTTCGAATTGATGCTCCGTCTGCGCGCCAATCTTCTTTGGCCTGCCGATGATCAGGGCACAACGCCCTTCTATCATGTCAAGGGAAACGCTGAGGTGGCCGACAGCTGCGCCATCATTGTTGGCAGCAAAGACCCGCTTTTGCGCGACGACAAAGCGGAGTGGGGGAGTCACAATGGTGAATATAACTACGCCACCAATAATCGCCAGCTGCAGCACTATTGGGAAGAAGGCCTGAAACAGGCTGGAACTGGTGAGAAAATGTTCACTTTAGGTCTGGGCAATGGGCCCATACTGGGAGCTAAGACTGATCATGACAAGCGACAGTTGCTTCAAAAAGCAGTGCATGAGCAGTTGAAACTGATCAAAAAGACCGAGGAAAAACTCAATAAGAAGAATAAGCATGCGAATGTAGAATACCCGTCGGTCATTCTCGCCAACGACGAGGTGAGAAACTTGCTTGGCGACGGACTCCAGTTGCCCGAGGCAACAACCGTGTTGTGGACTGACGATGGCTATGGCTATCTGTTGCCGCCCGCAGGCTATGTGTCAGCAAAGCATAAAGGTGGTGCGGGACTGCTCTATCATCTCAGTTATCAGGGAGTACCCAACGACTATCTTTGGCTCTCCACGCCGCAACCCGGATTGTTGGTCTCGCAGCTGGATGCGGCACTGGCCCGCCAGGAGGACCGCGTATGGATTGCCGAGATTCATGAACCAAAGGTGGCGGCTTATGCGCTCAGCGTTTTCTTCGACAAAGCGTGGAATACCTCATCGGTAACCTCTGAAAATATAGAGCGACATCTGACAACTTGGCTGTCGGAACAGTTCGGAAAGACCCTTGGACAGCGCTTGTTGCCCGTCATGCGTGAATATTATCGGTTGACCGACATCCGTAAACCGGAGTTTATGGGTTGGAACCAGACTTCTACAGTGAAAGACAATCCGAAGGTGAACGATACGGAGTTCAGCACCGATGACTTCGGCAATGAACTGGAACGATATCTGTCGGATTTCGGTGCTCTGAAAAATCGTGTAGATGAACTCAAGCAGGACGTGCCGGCCAACTTACAAGATGCTTTCTTCGCTGCCGTTGCTTATCCTGTCAAGGCAGCTGAGGCCATGGCCCGTAAGCAACTTTTCGCACAAGAGTCGCGCGAGATCTCGCGTCCCGGAACTTTCCATCACGACGACGAAGCTCTCGAGGCAGCGGTCATGAGTCTGGACGCTTACGACGATATCTGCAATCTGACACGACAATTCGACGCTATGAAAGATGGTAAATGGGCGGGACTCATGAATATGGCGCCCCGCAACCTGTCGGTATTCTCCAGTCCCGCGCTGCCCGATGCTGTCACTAATAAAGAGCGTCAGCAATATAGAGGGCGAGTGACTTTGGACCCCACGTTTGATCTAGAGAAAGCAACGGCAAGAAATGCCTCGCAATACGACAACTGTTCCGGAACAGTCACGACGATGCCCCTCTTGGGCCACAGTCTCAAGACGCTCCGTTTGGATGCGGGTTCCAGCGTAACCTATAATTTCAGTCTTGCAGGCAGTGGAGACGCCTTGCTCTACTTGGCTTTCATTCCCGTCCAGCCCCAGTCGAAGAGCCCCATGCGTGTGAGCGTGAGTTTCGACGGTGGCAAACCCATCAACGTGGATCTCTCCGTTCTGCCCGGTTCGGACGAATGGAAACAGGCCGTATTGAGGGGCCAACTGTTGATAAAACTGCCCTTGGCGGTTGATGGTTATCGCTCCAACCATACATTGCGGTTGACGGCTATAGACCAGAGCGTGATGATGGATCAGTGGATGATCGACTTCGTCACCGACCGAACATTCTATATGATACCTACCAAATAGACAAATATTATGGCTCAATTGAAAATTGAAGAAGGCTATATGCCTTTCCGTGGATACAGAACTTATTACCGTGTCGTTGGCGAGCCTTCCTCTACAAAGGCTCCCTTGTTGCTGCTTCATGGCGGCCCTGGCAGCACACATAACTATTTTGAGTTGCTCGACGACTTGGCTGCCTTAGGTCGACAGATCATCAGCTACGACCAGTTGGGGTGTGGACTTTCTTACGTAGAAGGCCATCCTGAGCTTTGGACGCTTGACATGTGGTTGGACGAGCTCGAATCACTGCGACGCTATCTCCATCTCGACACGCTTCATATTCTTGGTCAGTCGTGGGGTGGCATGATGATCTTGGCATGGTTGATCGACCGTCGTCCTGCCGGAGTGCGCTCAGTCATACTCTCCAGCACGCTCTCTTCCAGTCGCTTGTGGGGACATGAGCAACACCGGCTCATCTCCTTTATGTCGCCCGAGGACCAGACTGCCATCAAAAATGCTGAAGAAACGGGCAATTTTGAGTCGCCTGCCTATATCGCAGCCAATGACCACTACACAGAGCTTCATGCTTGTAGCATCACGGCAGACAGTCCTGAATGCCTTCGCCGCAAGAAACGCTTTGGCACTGAGAGCTACAACGTGGCATGGGGACCTAACGAATATACCCCTTGGGGTAATCTGAAAGACTTTGATTATACAGCGCGGCTGGGTGAGATCTCGCAGCCTTGCCTGGTCATCAGCGGAACCAACGACGAGTGTACACCCCTGTTGGCCAAGACAATGTACGACGGTATCAAGGACAGCCGTTGGGAACTTCTTGATGGCGCCCGCCACATGACCTTTGCCGACCAGCCCGACAACTATAAGCGGATCGTCGCGCAGTGGTGCGATGAAAAGGACTGACCGTAAGACAATTTATTCTCTAACTAAAAACTATATGAACTTTAATAGAAAGAAACTAGACGTTGCGGTCTTGGCCGCGGCTATGCTCCTCTCGTCTTCGGCGCAAGCACAGACACCGATCACGCTCTTCCCAGCACAGTCGGGAACCAACTATCATCGCATTCCTTCTATTGCACGCTTAAACAATGGCAACTTGACAGCCTATTCGGACTTGCGTATCAATGGCTCGGGTGATGTGGGCTATAATGCAATCTCCGTAGTGGGCCGGACATCTTCAAACGATGGCGCCACGTGGACTGCGGAGTCAACTGATATCCAGGGTAATGGCAGTGGCGCCGACTATGCTCATGGCGATGCGGCAACAGTCGTTGACCGTGAGAGCGGAAAAATTCTGCTGATGACCTCGACGGGCAAGACTGGATGGCCCAGCAGTACGCGTGAGAACAGAGTGCAGGTAGGATATTCGTTAAGCTCGGATGGAGGAGTGAACTGGACCACACAGAATTGTACAGATCAAGTATATCAGGACGCCTTCGACAAATTGTTCTTCTCCAGTGGCCGAATCATCCAGAGCACGGTTTGCAAGACGGGCAAATACTATCGAATTTATTCGGGCGTGAATACCCGGCCCGGTGGAAGCCGCGTGGCCTATTCCGACGACTTTGGCGCGACTTGGCACTATCTTGGCGGCATCGCAGCCATACCAGCAGAAGATGGCGACGAGTGCAAGGTGGAAGAATTGCCCTCGGGCGACATCCTTCTGAGTTGCCGCCGACAGTCGGGCCCCGGACGTTATTTCAACGTTTTCGTCTTCACTGACAGAGACAAAGGCGAAGGCTCGTGGGGAAAGGTAGTGACATCCGGTGATTCCAACATTCCAGGCCAGACTTTTGCAGCTACGTGTAATGGCGAGATCCTTCTCGTACCAGCTCTGCGTGCAAGTGACAACACGCCGACCTACGTTCTCCTGCAGTCGGCTGCGGCATCCACCAATCGCGAAAACGTGAGCATTTATTACAAAGAATTGCCAGCAGACTATACATCTCCGAGCAGCTATCTGGATGGTTGGGGCAAGTATCAGGTCTCCACTTCAACGTCATGCTATTCTACGATGGTTCTTGACAAGAAAGGCGATGTTGCATTCCTCTATGAAGAGAATGCAAATGGAGGCTACGACATCGTGTTTAAGTCCTTGCCGCTGTCTACCATCACGGGTAATGCCTATAGGTATCAGGCCGGTGGCAAAGGAAGGTATATCACTACGTCGGAGCCAACTTCGACGTGCAAGCATTGCAAAGTCTCTGCGTCAGCTTGCTCGGCCACAAAGTAGATAGAATTTTGGTCGTTAAAGCAAAATAATTAATCTGAACCCAGGATTATTTTAACGGATAAGCACCCGCACCTAAACTCCATAATTAGGGCGGGTGCTTACTGTTGATTTTCAAAGTCTTACATTAAGAGTTTTCAAGCTCCTTCACTCTTCTCAGCCCCTCATTAATGACTTTTTCTTTAGTTTGAAATGATTAAGGTGTTGAGATATATTGATTTACAACGGAATTATAGGATTTTGTATTGATTTGATTGTTGTTTTTGCTTTGATTTCAAGAATATCAAGTCTTTTTTTCGTCTGTAGTGGAAAGTCCTTAAAAAATTGTGCAATTCGGAATTAATTTTGTAACTTTGCACCGCATTTTAGGACGGTTCGGAGTTATGATATGAGAAGAAAAGTATTGTTTTTATATAACATCTTGTGCACAAGTATCTGATTTCCGTATCCTGTTTTATTTGCAACATACATTATAACTTGTCGTTGTGACTCTGCGGAGAAAAGAATCTATATACGGAGACAGATGACTGAGTTTGCGCGATGATACCTCAGATTTCCTGCTTGCAGGAGTATGAGGGAGGGAAGTCCGTATCGTATGGGCTGTTGCATACTCAATTATCTCTGTCTCAGATGCTTTCTATTGTTATAGATTATTCTTTCATTTCCAATTATCCAATCATACCTATATCCTCGTCTCGTCTGTTACGACCTTTCCTAACCCCACCTTATTGTTACTTTGCTGAATTAAAGCATTTAGATGAATAAAGAATCGAGAGTACATAAATCATTGTTGAACGCCAGAGTGAATCTGGTGTTCTATTTCATCTTTATTATTCTTTCTTTCTTCTCGCGCAAGACATTCTTGGACTGTCTTGGTGCAGACTTTATGGGTCTCAGCGGAACCCTTAGCAATATTTTGGGATTCCTCAGCCTGGCCGAGATGGGAGTGGGAACTGCTGTTGCTTACAACCTCTACAAGCCTCTTCAAGAAGGCAACAAACAGCGTATAGAGGAACTGGTATCAGTTTTTGGCTATCTGTACAACCGCATTGGATTTTTCATTCTTATCGCGGCAGGTGTTATTAGTTGCTTCATACCGCTGATCTTCAAGCATACCGATTTCTCTTATGGCCTTATCTATTTTGCGTTCTTTTCGATCCTTATAGCGCAGCTTTTCAGTTACTTCATCAACTACCGACAGATTATTCTGACGGCAGACCAGAAAGGTTATTTGGTAACCGGATATCTGCAAGGAGCACAGTTTTGCAAGATTGTACTCCAGATGGCGATAGCCTATTACTGGGGAAATTATTATGCATGGATAGGCCTGGAAATGGTGTTTGGCTTTGTGGGTTGTATCGTCTTGAATCGGAAGATTGATCAGGTTTATCCCTGGTTGAAAGCCTCCGTCAAGAAGGGAAAGAAGTTCTTCCCTCAGAACAAGCAGATCATAACCTATACAAAACAAGTATTCGTTCACAAGATTAAGGATTTCCTCCTCAGTCAGAGTGACCAAATACTTGTTTTTGCGTTTGTTTCTTTAAAAATGGTGGCCTACTACGGCAACTACACCCTCGTAGTCAGTCGGTTGTCGGCAGCCTTTGACTCAGCTCTCAACAGCTTCAGCGCTGGAGTGGGTAATCTTGTTGCTGAAGGAAACAAACAAAAGTCGATGTCCGTTTTTTGGGAGATCGTCACCGTTCGTTTCCTCGTTGGAGGTTTCGTGGTGTTCAGCGTATTCAATCTGATTGAACCGTTCATAGGCCTTTGGTTGGGTAGGCAGTATATCCTTGACCGCAATATTCTGATATTGCTGATGATCACCATCTTTATCACCCAGACCCGTGGAGCTGTGGATATGTTTAATGGTGCGCACGGCCTCTATTCTGATACATGGGCAGCATGGGCTGAGGCCATCTTGTTCTTAGCTGTGACGTTGACGTTTGCTCCCAAATACGGTATCGCTGGAATCTTGGCAGGAAAAATTGTCAGTCAGTTGCTGATCATTGTGATATGGAAACCCATCTTCCTTTTCCGAAAAGGATTTAAGGAGCCAATCTCTAAATACTGGAAAAGAATCTCCGTTTATTATTTGTTGGCTATAGGTGGCATTGTCGGTGCTTCGATCTTGTTTGAACCACTTCAGAAGGCAGCCTATGGAGGTATAGTCAAGTGGTGTGTGTCTGCTGTCGAGATCACTGTTCCCTTTGCTATCTGCTATAGTGCTGCCCTGTATTTCTTGGCTCCGGGAGCTAAGCCACTCTTCGTTAGATTGTATAGAATAGTTAGAAAAAGATGAAGGTCTCAGTAATAACCGTAAATTTTAATAATAAGGCCGGCTTGGAGGCCACTATCAAAAGTGTTGTGGGGCAGCGCTTCAAAGATTTTGAGTTTATCATCATCGACGGAGGCTCCACTGATGGTAGCAAGGATGTCATTGTAGCAAACAAAGACAAAATAGATTACTGGGTGAGCGAGCGCGATAGGGGCGTCTATAACGGCATGAACAAAGCCATTGCCGTCGCTAAAGGAGAATATTGTATATTTATGAACTCCGGTGATTGCTTCTACAGTGACTCTGTTATGGAAGAAGTGTTCTCGAAAAATCCCGATGCCGACTATATTGCAGGAGATTATCAGGACGGAGCAGTATTGAAGAAAAGTCCTCAGACGCTGACGCTCAGTTATATGTATGATAATGCAATCTGTCACCAGGCAGTATTTATCAGAACTTCTCTGTTGAAGGCCAATCCTTATGATGAGACCTACCGTATTGCGGCCGACTGGGCAGAGATGTTCGACGAACTGATTCTTCGCAATGCAAGCTATTCTTATCAGAATGTAGTTGTGGCCTCATTGCAGCCCAATGGAATGTCTAAAGTCGGTTGGAAGGAGTTGTCGGCCGACAGGGACAGACATTTAAAAGCCGTCTTGCCCTTTAGAATATACGATTCATTGAAGCAAGACCGTATTCAGAAACAGATATCTGCCCAGCAAGGAGAGTTGTTTTCTAAGATTCTTTATCTTTCATCAAGTCCTAAAATGATGAAGGTCGTCAACTCGGTGGTATTTTCTCTCTATAATTTTCTTATTCGACGGAATAAGGGTAAATGATATTCCTACTTCTTTTTCCTTAAGCCTGAAAACAATCCCATTTTCATGATTTCTGTTATCATCCCTGCTTATAACGTCGAATCCTCCTTGGAGCGATGTGCGCTCTCCGTGATGGGACAGACATACAAGGATTTTGAAGTAGTTCTCATTGATGATGGCAGTACGGATTCAACACCGTCGATTTGCGACGCTCTTGGACAGAAATATGCCAATATCAGAGTGCTGCATCAGAAGAATAGTGGCGTGAGTGCAGCCCGGAATAAAGGCATAGACATAGCCAAGGGAGAATATCTGTGTTTCATAGACAGTGATGATTATGTAGAGCCGGATTATTTGGAACAACTGTATCATGCCATTGATTCCAATCAGGCCGATTTGGCCGGTTGCGATCAAGTGGGGAAGTCCATGCTGATAAAAGAAGATGTCATGGATTCTTCGAGTAAAATCGTTGATGCTATCCTTGGATACGGTAAGAGAGAGAATAATCAGGCCGTATGGAACAAGCTTTTCAAAAAAGCAATTATTGGTGATCTGCGGTTTCCGACCGATATTTTCTTGGGCGAGGATACGCTTTTCTGTGTGGAATACGCCAAGCGCTGTAAGAAAGGAATCCATATCCATAAAGGTCTGTATCACTATGATGAGCCTACGGCTAGCACAGCATACCGGTCCGATCCAAAACTCTTGAAGAAATATCTGACGTATATAGAATCCAGAAAGAGAATGCTGAAAGATGTATCGATGCTCAATGCAACTACCGTCCAATACATCAAGGATTCATACTTGAAGTCTATCAAGGACAGCTATTTCATAGCTCGTGCAGGTAATCAAAAAACAACACAGTTGCAACTTTGCCATCTGATGGCATCAGCAAAAGACAGTGGCATTAGCATTAACCGGTCGAGCGCTCCCTTTACCTATTTCTTCATGGGGAGAGGACCAAAAGTGTTTGATTTGTGGATGCTGCTTTATGGCAAATATCATGGTTTGCTGAAACGAGTAAAAAGTAGTAAACGATGAAGAAGCTCTTATATACCCAGAATTATTTAGGAGTAGGCGGCATAAACAAAATCACTTCTGTGAAGGCCAACTATTTCGTGAGTCATGGCTATGAGGTTCATCTTCTTTGCACCTTGGCTCGCGATGGAGTGCCAAAAGAGGGTATGTATGATGAACGGATCATCATGCACAGCATTGATCTCAACCGCCTGAATGCATTGATGAGAATTCCCCTTATCGGGAGAATCCTTCGATTCGTCTATGCTCGAATCTTGCATCTGTACATTCTTTTCAAGGTAAATCCCGATATCATCGTCTCTACCCAGCAGTATTTGGAACCGCTGACGGTAGTTCTTCTTACTTTCTGGAAAAAGCGCATTCTGGAATTTCATGGTTGGTACAATGACCCGGAGATAACCTCTGCCAGCACTAAAGACAGGTTGATGTTCCGGTTTAAGTTTCCCTTTTATAAAATTGTGGCACTCAGCGAAAGGGAGGCCCAGAAACTTCATCAGCTTACAGGCAGACAGGTGATGGTAATCCCCAACCCCCTCTATTCTGCCAATGAGAAGAAATCGGATTGCAGCAGTAAGCGGGCCCTCATTTTGGCTCGGTTCTCCCGTCAGAAAAACCTTCTTAATTTCATGCCCTTCTGGCAACAGGTTCAGACGAAACATCCAGATTGGACATTGGATATCTACGGTAGTGGTCCTCAAGAGAAGAAAATCAATCAACTTGTTTCTTCACTTGGCCTCACCACAATACATCTCCATTCCTATACAACAAATCCGATGGCAGAGCTGGAGGCATCCTCCATTTATTTATTGCCCTCGCTCTTCGAAGGTTTTCCTTTGGTTGTACTTGAGTGTATGTCGGTGGGCGTACCTTGTGTGGCCTTCGACTGTCCCTGTGGTCCGAGTGAGATTATTAAGGATGGCGAAGATGGATTTGTCACCCCCTTTCTCGATTATAATGCTTTTGTAGATAAAGTTTGCTATCTCATGGAGCATGACGATGTTCGCAAAGAGATGGGAAGGAAGGCACAAGAGAACATCAAACGTTTCAATTTAGATTCCATCATGGGCAAATGGATGGATTTGTTCAATTCCTTATAAGAAAATGATATGAACGCCTTTAATCGTCCTTTCATATATCTTTATTCCTTCTTCTTTTGTCTTCGTTACTTCTCACTGAACGTAGCGATGCGTATTCCTATTCTTGTATGGCCGTTTTCACTTAAGGTGAAAGGTCTGAAGAGAGGGCAAATATCTCTCTCTGCTCCCGTCAGACATGCCATGGTGGTGTTGGGATTCGTTGGCACTGAGGGAAGAAGTACCCGAAAGAGTCTGATTTCCGTTAGAGATGGCGGAAGTCTGTCTTTCGGTGACAACGTGACGTTGGCAAGAGGCACCCAGGTGGTTGTCAATGGTGGAAAGTTCTGTGTTGGCAATAATTTCTTTTGCAATGGTGACTGCTTCTTCACTTGCGACGGTAACATTACGATTGGCAACAGCTGTCTCTTTGGCTGGGACATCGACCTGAATACGACAGACGGACATCAGATACAAATTGATGGCACATGGAGAGAGTCAACAGGTCAGATAGTCTTGGGTGATCATATATGGGTGTGCTCTGGTAGCCACATCAGTAAGAATGTAACGATTGCGGATGGCTGCGTGGTAGCCCAGCGCTCGCTTGTCAATAAGTCGTGCTCTACTCCAGCAACTCTTCTTGGAGGTATGCCGGCTAGAGAGATACGTCAAAAAGTGGAGTGGAAAAAATAGTAATTCTATCTATTTATAAAAATAGTTATGTCCAATCCGCTACTAAGCATCATTGTTCCAGTGTATAATGTTGAGGATTATCTTCCTCAATGCGTAGACACACTACTCCGCCAAGGATTCACCAATGGCCAATACGAAATCTTATTGGTCAATGATGGATCTACCGACAGTTCTTTGAGACTTTGCCAGTCCTACGCCAAACAATACCCATTCATACGTTGCATCTCTCAGGAAAATCAGGGACTGAGTGGAGCCCGCAACACGGGTATGAAATATGCCATAGGCAAATACATCCAGTTTGTAGACAGCGACGACTTTGTTCAGCCCAATAGCATAAAATCCGTGCTGGATGTGGCTGAGATGTATGATGCTGATCTAACTTTCTTTCAGGGAAGTTATTTCCCGCATACACAAAGAAAGACTTGCATTCATCCCTTTGTGTGCCGGAAGCTATATACTGGCGAAGACTTGCTGCTCTCCAGTATGATTATTGGAACGGTGTGGTGCAACATCTATAAGACGCAATTTCTGAAGGATGCTAATGTCTCTTTCTTTCCAGGAATATTCCATGAGGATATAGATTTCAACCACAAACTGTACCCGAAGGCTCGTCGTGTGGTCTTTACGGATGAAGATGTCTACAGATACCGCTTCAACGAGAATTCGATTACGCATGTGAAGAATCCTTCGAAAACAGAGAAGAGGGTTGAGGACAATATTTTAGTCGCTCGTCATATAAAGGATCTCGCATTGGAGAATTATCTATCGGAGGCTGTTAAAAAGGTCTATTTGAAGAAAAGCAACAGCATCATCGTGGGAGAGCTATTGATTCTGTTGAGAAACAAGTCTTCCTTCAACCCTCGTTTTGCCGAACGTTGTCTCGACTATGCACAGGGGTTGGGGATGTATCCGATAAAAGGAAGAACGCTCTCGTGTAAAACCAGTCTTTTAAAGGTGTTGATCAACAATCGTAACTTATTCCTCTCAGCAGTGAAGCTGTTGGCAAAATGAGCATTTTGATATGAAAGTTATCCTTATTACAACTATCACTCCTGCAGCGGAGAACATACGAGGGACATCAGCGTTGTCTTACCATCTGCTCGTAAGGCGCGATGAAGATATAGATGTAGAGATCTATAGCTTCAATTTGAATCGTTTGCCGGAAGAGAAGATTCACGAGGTAGAGAACGAGTTGCATGTAAGGATCCATTTGTTGAACGTTCCCAAATGGATGAGATGGGTGGAAAAGCCCTTCATGCTGATGGTGCGTGTCTTCATGCGTTATCCCTTCTCGAGTTATCTGTCTTTATCCGATGATGTGGTTGCAGCTATAAAAGCTGGGCACCCAGACGGTATCTGGATTTTCGGAGAAGAAATCGCAGGCATCATGTCTAAGTTCTCGGAATACAAACGGGTTCACATGGGTCCAGACAGCGAAGCGCTCTACTATTATCGCATGCTTGGACAGCGGTTTGTTGCTAGAAACAGAAATACTTTGCTCCGCCAGATGGTCATGTATCCTAAATACTTAAGATTGGAAAGGAGCTATTCTGTCGATGACAAAGCCATCTATTATGTAGTAGGTGAAGCTGACGCAGCTTTTATCAAGCGGATGAACCCAAACTGTCACTCGGCGTTCTTGCGGCATCCTCATTATGATGTAAGCACTAACAAAGAAATAAAATTCCATACCCCCATTCGTCTACTCATTGCCGGACAAAACAATTACTATATGCAGCAAGAAGCCGATACCTTGGTGGATGTGCTGGTTCATAGTAATGACAAGGCAATGAAATGCTCGTATGTGTTGACTTTCTTAGGAAAAGGGTGGGAGAGGCATGCCGATGCTCTGAAGAACAGTGGATGGAAGGTGAATCATATCGCTTTTGCGCCGAACTATAAGGAAGAGGTGATGAAGCATGATATTCAGATAACGCCCATCTCTATAGGCACCGGCACGAAAGGTAAAGTATTGGATGCCCTGGCAAATGGCTTGCTTGTTATTGGAACTCCCTTTGCCATGGAGAATATTGCCGTTGAGAACGACAAGTCGTGTATCATCTATAAGGAAGCAAAAGAAGTTGTAGACGTCCTTCGCCAGATTCCTGCTCAGCGAGAAAAATTTGAGCAGATGGCAGTGAATGGTCGCAATTGTGTATTGGAGGAGCACGATCGAAAGAAATTGTCACAGCAACTGTTCGAAACGTTTGCAAGCGACGGCATCTCAAATAAATAATGATATGAAGGTTGGAGTAATTACCATGCACAAGGTCATCAATTATGGCTCTGTGCTTCAGGCATATGCCACCCAAGAGATTGTTAGGAAACTTGGTTATGAGTGTGAGTTGATTGATTATGATTTTCCCAACTCATGGCAGTTTTCACGTGGAGTTCCAGAACACAAACTGAGCCTGAAAAGTAAGATTTCGAAACTTCTTCATTTAAGAAAGGCTTATGACAAGGAGCCCAAGCTGAAACGCTTCATCCACACACATCTGCTCATGAGCAGGGAGTATACTAGCGTAGACGATTTGCAGAATGATCCTCCTCTGTATGATATCTATATGACAGGAAGTGACCAGGTGTGGAACTACAACTTCACAAAATCAGACCCCTCTTTCTTGTTGTCTTTCGCTCCTGCTGATCGTCCTAAAATAGCCTTCTCGTCGAGCTTTGCTGTGGATTCAATCCCTCTGGAGCTGAGAGCAGAAATGAAGGAAAGGCTCAGTGCCTATTCCTCGATTTCGGTGAGAGAAAAAAGAGGGCAGGCCATTATTAAAGACTTAATCGGCAGAGATGTTCCCTTAACGCTGGATCCTACATTGGTGCTAGATCGAGATGATTGGGATAAACTGATAAAGGCTCCACGAAGTAAAGAGAAATACATCTTCCTCTACATGCTCGATTACGCCTATAATCCTGCGCCCTATATCTACAAGCTGGTGAAGCATTTCCAAGAGAGCGAAGGACTGATGGTCTACAGCAATGTAGAGATGCCCAAATCGTTGGGCATTCACTATCGTTCCGTAGCTGGTGCAGGCATTGAGGAATTCATTCAGTTGGTCCGGGATAGTTCGTTGGTGGTCACTTCATCCTTTCATGGTGTTTCGTTCTCGGTAAATTTCGGTGTGCCACTTTTGGCAGTAGTACCTCAAGATGCCCGTTCGGACACACGCTTGACCTCTATTCTTGAAAAGCTTGGTTTAAATGATTCCATTATAAAAATAAACACCCCGTTTGAGAACATAAAAGGAGGCAGGTATGACGAAGCAAGAGAACAGTTGTCGTTGTCCAAACTGCGTAACGAGTCGACTGATTATCTGCGAAAAGCTTTAGATGCTACTCCTCCAAAGGAATAATTGCCTAAATTACCTAAACAATATGCTCCGAGAAGAATCCAAAATGATGCAGGGAGTAGGAATTCTATCCATGATTTTCTATCACCTCTTTAATCCTTCCTTTCACCGTGGTTATCTAAATACGATATTAGGTAACATGGGGCGAGCCAGTAATCCCGTACCTTTATATTGTTTGTTGAGTGGTTTTGGGCTTTACATTATTTTCCAACTCGGTAAGGATGCGCATAGAATATCCCGTTGCCTGTGGCTTTACTTTTGCTATTGTTTTTTCACATTCTTGTTTGTATTGGCTGAGTATCAGCTGTTTGGACAACAACGTTGTTCATTCTCCATTCTTGAGGTTCTGACAAACGTCACAGGAATTAAAGATTCTTATTATCCACCAGCGTGGTTTATCCTTCCCTATTGCATCTTGACCATTACTGCATTCTGGATTTTCAGGGTAATTGATAAATTGAAAGTGTGGGTGGCCCTGTTGCTGGCTTATGCCGTGTACGTGGTATCTTCGAGGTTGAACAGTTTTTCTTGGTTTACGCTGAATATCTTTCAAACCTTTTATATCTTCTTCCCCTTTGTACTTGGTGGAATCATGGCAAAGACGCAGATTGTCAACAAGTGTCACGAAATCTTAGTCAAAAAGAATATTTGGATCACGGTCTTCCTTCTTGCTATACTTTTAGTTCTACGCTACTATGTCTATTCTGGAGCCGTGATATCCTTCTTTTGGGCAGGAGTTGTCATCCTCACTGTAAGCTTAGTGCGCAGAATGGATTGGGCAGGAACTGTACTCTTGTTCTTTGGCAAGCACAACCTTAATATGTGGATGATCCATGCGTGGATATGCTGGTATTTATTTAATAAGCCGATTTACAGTTTGGGGAATCCCTTGCTCATGTTTTGTGCCGTACTTGCTATTAGTTTAGTCATTTCAATGGCATTTAATGTAGTACTCATTCCTTTGAATAAGTTATATTTTAGAAACCAATGCAGCAAAATAAAGTTGTTTCAATAGTTGTTCCTTGCTACAACGAGGAGGCCTCGTTGCCTCATCTTTATGAAGAGGTTTGCAAGATTATGTCGGCCATTCCCAAATATGAATGGGAATTGCTCTTCATTAATGATGGCAGCCGCGACAAAACAATGGCTATCATCAAGGAGATGGCCATGCACGATGAACGTATCTCTTATGTCAACCTGTCACGTAATTTTGGAAAAGAGAATGCCATGCTAGCAGGTTTTGACTGCGTGAAAGGTGATTGTATGATATTGATGGATGCGGATTTGCAGGATCCCCCTTCGTTGATCCCGGAAATGTTGAAGTATTGGGAAGAGGGCTATGACGATGTTTACGCCAAAAGGCGTGATCGCGGTAAGGAGAGCTGGTTAAGAAAACAGTTCTCACTGCTGTTTTATTGGCTTCTCGATAAGTCGACACGTTTTGAAGTATTGAAG
>ONYS01000075.1 GCA_900322095.1 uncultured Prevotella sp. | reverse complement strand
ACACTACAAAGATACAAATAAAATGTTAAATAGCCAAGCAAAAACGATATTATTTTCTGATTATCAGAACGTTACATTTATTCAGTGAACACTAATTAGGCTGGCGCTACATTTACTTATTACCAATGGGTAACATTTATTCGTTATTATTCTATATTTCCGCGAAGCGGAGCGTTAAATAACATGATCTTGTAGGGACAGCATAGGAGGCTCGTCCGATGCATACACCCCGATGCCGTCATGTCTTTAGCAGCAAGCCGCTCCGATGATATTATCCATTATACTGCAAGAGAGATCCCATTCATGATACCCCGCCATGCTCTCGACTTGCTGTTAAGAAAAACAAATTTTTTTAGGAATATTTTTGTTTCATAAAAGGGCTTACAGATTTTTTAAGTAACTTCGCAGTCGATTACCAAAATGAAGATGAAAAAGACGATCATTTTCTACTCTGCAATCCTGGTTTGCCTTCTGCCAGTATTGTTGCTGCGCGACTATACACCCTCGAGCGAGCTGCGCTATCTCAGCATCGCCGACGAGGCACTGCGCTGCCACCACTTCTTTGCCTTTACCGATGGTGGTGCTCCCTACGTCGACAAGCCGCCCTTGTTTCTGTGGCTCGTCATGATAGGCCGTATGCTGCCCGAGTTTCTCCAGCATCTCTATTTGGGATTGCTCTCCGTGATACCGGCCTTCATCATCACTGAGGTTCTGGCCCGACTGATGCGGCTGAAAGACCAAAGGCTACTGGTCTTCAGGCTCGTCAACCTCACGGCAGCTCTCTATCTGGTCTCCATGCTGACGCTACGCATGGACATGCTGCTGACGATGTTCATCGTTTTGTCGATGTCGGAATTCTATAGACTCTATACCAGCGAGCATCCCCACGAGAGCTGGCTGCTGCCGCTGACCCTCTTCCTGGGCGTTTTCACCAAAGGCCCCATCGGAATGGTCATGCCTCTGGCCGTCATCATCCTGTTTCTCTTCGTCAAGGGACGCGAGACCGATTTCTTCAAATACCTCGGCTGGCGGACGTGGCTCATCCTCTTCATCTTGTTTGGCGGATGGTTTCTCTGCACCTATCTTGAAGGTGGAGGCGGCTATCTCAAGGAGCTCATCAGCCATCAGACGCTCAACGGCACCATACACTCGCCCCATCACCGCGAGCCAATATACTATTATTTATATATGGTATGGCTCCTGCTCCTGCCCTGGTCATTGTGGGCCATACTGTCGTCGATACGCGCATGGAGCTCTAACACGGCACGCAGCTACGAGGCCCGCATCATGGCCATCGTATGCCTGGCTGTCTTCGTAGTGCTGTCATTGTTCAGTTCGAAGGTGACGGTATACCTGCTTCCCTTCGTACCCTTCGTGATGTCGGCCACAGTACTCGACAACGAGAAAGGCAACGACAAATACGTAGTGTTGTCGCTTGCCATACCCTACGCGGTGCTTGTGCTCACGCTGCCCGTATATATTTGGTTGCAGATGAGAGAACCGGTAGTCGAGGCCACCAGCAATCCGCTGATGTGGGCGGGCTGCGCGAGCGTCACCATCACAGCCGCGTGGGCGCTGTGGCAGGTGATTCGCAAGCGCGTCTACCTCTCGGCCTGCGTCATGGCGATAGGTCTGCTGCTCTGCGTTTTCCTCTTCGGACTCTGTTGGCCGCAAGTGAATCCCTACACGGGCTACCGCGACATCAGCATTGAGGCCATGAGCGCCGCCAAGCAGCACAGCACGAAGAACTATGTCGCCGTAGACCTGAAGCATGCCCGCAACATGAACGTCTATCTCGGCATCTCGCCGCAGAGCATCAGCAAGGACAGCCTCACTGCCCTACCCCACAATGCCATCGTGATGACGAAGGCCAAAGACGCCCACCTGCTGCAACTGGACGACGTGAGAACTGTGGGAGACAAGGTAGTTGGCTACAGAAAATAAAGAATTACGGGGATAAGCGACTGACCAGCGCTTATCCCCGTTTTTTATTATTTGCAATCGGTCTTTCATTCGTGGGCGGCAGGAATGCCGCCCCTCCTACCATTCGGCATTCACTTCAATCTTGGTCGTCAGGAATGACGGCCCTCCTACAAACACTCACCCCTATCCTTTGTAGGGAAGGGATAGGGGTGGGGTTGATGGGGTTGATGGGTCTAGTGGGGCCGATGGGGCTTAGCGGAGGCTCTTTACTGCTTCTGCCAACTGCTCCAGTCCTTTGCGGATGATGCTGCGGGGCTCACCGACGTTGAGACGCATGTGGCCGGCACCGCCAGGACCGAACATCTCACCATCGTTGAGGGCCAGATGGGCCTTGTCGATGAAGAGGTCGAGCAGGACTTCGTGGTCGAGATGCAACTCACGGCAATCGAGCCATACCAAGAAGGAAGCCTCAGGACGAACGGGATGTACGCCCGGGATATGCTCCTTGCAGAAATCCTCTACAAAGCGGATGTTGTCCTCCACATAAGCCAGCATTTGCCGGCGCCACTCCTCGCCCTTGCGGAAGGCGGCTATCGTGGCGATGGGCGCAAAGACATGAGCCTCGTCGAGCTCATTGGCTTTCAGCCAGCCATAGAACTTCTTACGGATTTCGGGGTTGGGCACCAGTGCATGGCTGGCGATAACGCCTGCGATATTAAAGGTCTTGGTGGGCGCCTGGAAGGTGATGCTGATTTGCGCTGCCTTATCCGACACACTGGCGAAGGGCACGTGACGATGACCGAAGATGGCCATGTCGCAATGAATCTCATCGCTGATGACGAGCAGATGATGGTCGTAGCAGAAATCGGCCAGGCGCTGCAAGGTCTCCTTCGACCAGCAGATGCCAGCCGGGTTGTGAGGATTGCAGAGCACGAGCAGACGGCACTTGTCGTCGCACACTTGGGCAAGGTTGTCGAAGTCCATCTCGTAGTGTCCCGGTTCTGTCTCCTTCAGCGGATTCCACACCACCTCGCGATCATTGGCACGCGGCGTGAGAAAGAAGGGATGATAGACGGGCGGCATAACGATGACTTTCTCGTCGGGCTTGACGAAGAGATTGGTCACGATGCCAATGCCCTTCACGATTCCCGGAACGAAACAGAGCCACTCGCGCTTGATGTCCCACTGCTGATGGCTCAGCACCCAGTCGTGGATGGCGGGGAAATAATCCTCCGGCTCAACGGTGTAGCCCAGGATGGGATGGTCGAGACGGCGGCGCATGGCATCAATGATGTCGGGACAAACGGCAAAGTCCATGTCGGCCACCCACATGGGCAGCAAGTCTTTACGTCCCCAGCGGGGCAGCAGGGCCTCGTGCATGAGGTCGCCGCTGCCCGACCGGTCTATGACGGTATCAAAATCGTATTTCATCTTATCGTGTTTATGCTAATGCCTGCTTCAAGTCGTCGAAAAGATCGTCGACGCTCTCCAGTCCCACAGAGAGGCGGATGGTTGTGTCGAGCACGTCCATGCCCTTCTTTTCCTCAGGCGTGAAGAGTCCGAAGATGGTGCTGGCGGGATGGATGGCAAGCGAATGGTTATCAAAGAGGTTCGTGGCGCGATGGATGAGTTTCAGACGGTCGATGCAACGGAAGCAGGCCTCTTCTGATTCCAGGTCGATACAGACCATGGCGCCGGCCGTAGGACCGAACTGGCGCTGTGCCAAAGCGTAGTAGGGATTGTCTTCCAGGCCGACGTAGTTGACGCGCTTCACCTGCGGAAGCGTCTTCAACCGCTTGGCCAGCTCGAGGGCATTGCTTGCCTGCACGTGATAGCGGGCATCCAGCGTCTCGAGTCCCAGGGTCTGCATATAGGCCACCTGCGGAGTCATGTAGGCACCGAAGTTGAAGAGCATCTCGTTCTTCATGGTATGGCCGAAGGTGGGATGCGTGCCGTAGTCGATGACGAGACCGCCGAGCGACGTGGCGCCACCGCTGACATACTTCGTGGAGCTCACCACTTCGATGTCGACGCCCAACTCCTTAGAGGAGAACTCGGTGAAAGGAATCGTCGTCGTATCGGCAACGAGCCACGTGTGATGGCGGTGGGCTACTTTGGCAAGTGCCTTCAGGTCGGCCACTTCCATCTGGGGATTGGTGATGATCTCGAGGAATATGCAGGCGGTACTGTCGTCGATGGCCTTCTCCACCTCAGCCACGTTGGTGAGGTCGCACAGTCTGGCTTCCACGCCAAAACGGGCGAGGGTCTGAGTGAGCAGCGTGAAAGTGTTGCCAAAGAGGTGCTTCGACGTGATGATGTTCTTTCCCTGTGCTGTCAAGGCTACTATCGCATTGCTGATGGCGGCCATACCGGAATTGAGGGCCACAACATTTTTGGCGCCGGTCAGGGCCTTCACGCGCTCCTCAAAGTTGGTGACGGTGGGGTTCTCCACACGCGAATAGTCGGGAGCGTCAATGCGGCCGCAGAAGGCGTCGCTCATCATTTTGGCATTGTCGAATTCGTAGGCCACGGCGTTATAGACGGGCATACTGATTGCATCGTAAGCGTCGCGGCGCTTAAACGGCACATGAATTGCTTGCGTTTGCTTTTTCATTTCAATGTATCTATTTATATTATATCACATCCTAATCATGTATTCTGAATACACCGCTGATGGTGGCGGGGGAACACTTCGAGACAAAGTTACTAATAATTTCCAAGAATGAATCAAAAAACGGGCAAATTGACTGATTTTTAAGTCGTTTTGCCGGTTCTTCCGCCCAAAAGTCATTGCGGATCCACGTCGTAATACACTTGCAGCGAGGCGTAGCGCTTGTCTTGCATGAGCAGCCGGTAGACCTCGAGCATGTATTGCTTGCAACGCGGAAGGTTGGCGCCATTCTCCAGTTTGACGATGATTTTCCTTATGGCCATATTCTTCACGCGGGCCACCGACGGCTTGTCGGGTCCCAGCACGCGGGCGCCGAATCCCTGGCGCAGCCGGTTGCCGAGCTCCTGGGCAGCGAGCTCAACAACGTCACTGTTGCGATGCTTGAGATAGACGAAGACGAGATGATAGAAGGGCGGATAATGGAAGTCGGTGCGCTCCTGAATCACGTCGTGGTAGAAGCCCTTGTAGTCGTGGGCAATGACCTGATGAATCACGGGCAACTCGGGACTGCGCGTCTGCAGGAACACGCGTCCCTGCTTGCCCCGCCGTCCCGCACGGCCGCTCACCTGGGCCATCATCATGAAGGCCTGCTCGTAGGCGCGAAAGTCGGGAAAGTTGAGCATCGTGTCGGCATCCAGAATACCCACAACGGTGACGCGCCCGAAGTCCAGTCCCTTGGTCACCATCTGCGTACCGATGAGAACGTTGGTGCGGCCCGACGAGAAGTCGTTGATGATGCGGTCGTAGGCATTCTTCGAGCGCGTAGAATCGAGGTCCATACGGGCCACGCGCGCCTCGGGAAACTCCTCGCGTACGATGTCCTCTATCTTCTCCGTGCCGAAGCCGCGCGAGAAGAGATGGCGCTCGCCACAGGCAGGACACACCGACGGAACGGGACACGTGTAGCCGCAGTAGTGGCAAACGAGCTGACCGGTGGTCTTGTGATAGGTGAGCGTGACGTCGCAGTTCTCGCATCGGGGCGTCCAGCCGCACGTGGGGCACTCCAGCATCTGGGCAAATCCGCGCCGGTTCTGAAAGAGGATGACCTGTTCGCCGGCTGTGAGCGCCTCGCGCATGGCGGAGAGAAGCTGGGGCGACAGCGGACCGCGCATCATCTTGCGGTGGCGGAGGTCCTTGATGTCGACGAGCTCTATCTGGGGAAGCTGCACGCCCTTATAGCGCTGCGACAGCGTGACGAGGCCATACTTGCCCAGAAGGGCGTTGTGATAGGTCTCGATGCAGGGCGTGGCAGTGCCGAGAAGCGTCTTGGCGCCCAGCATCTGGGCCATGACGATGGCCACGGAGCGCGCATGATAGCGTGGGGCGGGGTCTTGCTGCTTATAGGAACTCTCGTGTTCCTCGTCGATAACCACAAGACCGAGCCGCTGAAAGGGCAGGAACACGGCCGAACGGGCACCGAGGATGACGTCGTAGGGCTCAGCTGAGAGCTGCTTGCGCCAGATCTCCACGCGCTCGGCATCGCTGTACTTGCTGTGGTAGATGCCGAGTCGGTTGCCAAAGACGCGCTTCAGGCGCATCATCATCTGCACGGTGAGGGCGATTTCGGGCAGGAGATAGAGCACCTGTTTACCCTCGCTGATGGTTTTTTGGATGAGATGGATGTAGATTTCGGTCTTTCCGCTCGACGTCACGCCATGAAGCAGCACGACATTCTTCTGCTCGAACTGCAGACCAATGCTGTCCAAGGCCTGCTGCTGAATATCGTTGAGCGGATGGGGAGGGTCAGTGGCCACGGCATTGAGGTTGAGTCGGCCCACTTCTTTCTCGTAGAGGGCCAGCGCGCCACGCTTCACCAAGAGGTTGAGCACGGCCGAAGTGGCATGACTCTCGTTGAGAAGTTCCTCGCGCGTCACCTCATGGATGGGCTCTATGGGCGAGGAGCCTTGCAGACTGTCCCAATGGCTGAGCTGTAAGAAGACAGAGAGCAGATGGTCTTGGGCTGTGGAACGGTGGAGCTGACCGTAGAGAACACGCAACCGTTGCTCTGACTGAAAGGCGGGAGCAAGCGTTACGTACTGTTCCATGCGGGGCTTGTACTTGTCGGTCTGCTTGAGGCCGGCGGGCAAAGCGGCCACCATCACGTCGCCAAGCGACGACATGTAGTAGTCGGAAATCCATTGCCACATGCGCAGTTGATAGGGCAAAAGCATCGGCTGAGCGTCGAGCACCTCGTCTATTTCGCGGCATTGGAACTGCGGTTTGTTGTCGTGAAGCCGCATCACGATGCCTACGTAGTGCTTCGAGCGGCCTAAGGGGACGCGCACACGACTGCCCTCGGCGACCTTAGCTTGAAGGGCCACAGGCAAGATGTAGGTGAACACTCCATCTACAGCCAAAGGTAATATGACATCTGCATACTGCATACGGCGACAAAGTTAAACAAAAAAAACGGAATATACAAGAGACATCGGCATGACGCAAACACAGCCCAAGACGAAGATCGATTTCTCATCCCTTCGAAGTTGTAGGAGCGGCGGCAGGAATGCCGCCGCTCCTACCATTCGGCCCTCACTTCTTTCTTGGCCGTCAAGAACGACGGCCCTCCTACCATGCGGCACTCTCTTCTTTCGTGGCCGATAGGAGCGGCGGCATTCCTGCCGCCGAAGAACTTACTTGTTATGAGCAAGCGGACCTTCTTTCTTGGCCGTCAGGAATGACGGCCCTCCTACCATGCGGCACTCACTTAAAGAAAGAGCAGTCCCGTGAAGGACTGCTCCCATGCATAGCAAAGATATAAAATTGTTTGCCGAATGCGCATCTTAATCATAAAGGCGACATGATGTCGCGGTTCCTCCTTTACAAAAAAGCCCCTGATAAACGTCTGGAATGCTTTCGACTTACGCTTTCATGTCCGTGCGAGCACTGTCGTGAAGTATGCTTTTTGGCGGCATACTGTTAATTCAGTGACAAGATGCCACAACGGTTCCGACTCCTTTCATTAATTTTCTGTTTTCTTCTCCTCCATTTCTTTATTATTATTGTCTTGCGTATTCTCTTCTGTAATTTTCTTCTCCTCCTCGCTCACCACGCGCTTCAGCTCTTTCTCCTCGGCCTTCAGTTCGGCCTCCTGCTGCTTGGCCTTCTCATGAAGAGCGGTCTTCTGAGCCTCCTTGCTGAGCTTGGGATATTGGATTCGCGTGTGATAGATGCTCTTCAGGCGCTCAATCAGCACTTGCTTGGCCTCCTTGATTTCCTTAAACGTGATGGCACAGTCGTTGAAGTAGCCTTGCTTCACGTCGTTGTCGATGATGTTGTTGACTAGCTTGGTGATGTTCTCCGATGTATAGTCCTGCAGCGAACGGCTTGCGGCCTCAACGCCGTCGGCCATCATCAGGATGGCTTGCTCCAGCGTGTAGGGATTCGGTCCCGGATAAGTGTAGGGAGCCTTGTCGATAATCTGGTCGGGATGGGCGTTCTGCTCGTTGATATAGAAGTATTTCACAAGTCCGCGACCATGGTGAGTGGCGATAAACTCGCGAATCTCCTTGGGCAGCTGGGCCTTCTCGGCCATTGCGATACCGTCGGTGACGTGGCTGATGATCTTCTGGGCGCTCTCCAGGTTGGAGAGATGCTGATGAGGATTCACGCCCACCTGATTCTCGGTGAAATAAGCCGGGTCGGTCATCTTTCCGATATCGTGGTAGAGGGCTCCCGTACGCACGAGCAACGGCTTGGCGCGACCGATGCGGCGGGCTATCTCCTCAGCAAGATTGCTCACGATGATGGAGTGCTGCAGCGTTCCCGGGGCAACCTCGGAGAGCTGGCGGAGCAATCCCTTATTGGTGTTGCTGAGCTCGAAGAGCGTGACGCTCGACACGAAGCCAAACGTCTTCTCGATGAGCCACATCAACGGATAGGCCAACAGCAGCAGCACACCGCTCACGAAGAAGTGGTTGTACATACTGAAGTCGAAGGCTATGCGGTTGATGTCCTTGTAGGTCATGGCGAAGAGCACGAAGAACACAAAGCAGTTGGTGAGCGTCACCACAAGGGCCGCCTGGAATATCTGGGCCCTTCGCGAGAGCTCGCGCATCGTGAGGATGACCACCAGTCCGGCTATGATCTGCACCACCATGAACTCGTAGGGATAGTTGAGCGCCGCCACGCAGATAAGCACCATCGTGACATGGGCGATGAATGCCGTGCGCGAGTCGAGGAACACCCTGACGAACATCGCCACCATGGCAAACGGCAGGATGTAGACCGAGAAGAAGTTGTGCGACATCATGAGCGACACGAGTATCGGGAAGATCGTGATCAGCGTGTAGAGCATCATGATCTTGCGCGGATCCTCAAAGTAGTCCTTGCGGTAGAGGTCCAGGTAGAGCGTGAAGAGCACGAAGAGCAGCGTCACGTAGAGCACCTGGCCCAAGAGCATGTTGCGGTTTTCCTTCTCGGTGGCATTCTTGCGCTGGAAGTCCTTCTCGTAGCTGCTGAGCATGCGGTAGATATGGTCGTCGACAATCTGTCCGCGGTCGACGATCTTCTGTCCTGGCTTCACGGTCTCCGAGGCGGGCGGTATGAGACTCAGCATGTCGTCGCGCTCCGTGCTGTTGCGCTCGCGGTCGTAGACGAGGTTGGGCTGGATGTAGCTCGTGAGGTTGAGGTGCTGTATGGCCTGCCTGTGGGCGGCGAGCTCTGGAATCTCGAAGAAGCTCTCATAGGCCGACATCGTGGAATAGAGCCGGGCCACGCGCATGCTCGTCGCCGCCTTGTCGGTCACCACACGTATCATCTGCGTCGTGTCCTGGTCGGAACGGTTGAAGTCCGTGATCTGCATGATGCCGGTCTGATAGAGACGGTGGAGATGTCGGATGATGATTTGCCGCGTGTCGATGGGCAGCCCTGGCAAAGCCCCAGGAAAATCGCTCTCAAAATTGGCGATGGCCGTCTTCTCTACGTCGACTTCATAATTATAATAAGGTTGAAAGTCCTTCAACACCGAGTCCTGCTCTGCCTTGATGGTCTCATCGCTCTTGTAGACGGGAAACTCGAAGGGCGCAATGAGCGTGTTGTACATCCATGGCTGTCCCACCTGATAGTGCAGCCTCAGCTCCTCATTGCGCGGCAAAAGCCACACGATGAGCGTGACACAGGCTGCGATGACGAGGATTCGGGTCAGCAGACTGCGCCAAAAACGGCTGTTGAATTGTGAGATTTCTGTCATTTCTGTTTTAGGTGTAATAAACGGGGAAATAGCATTCCCCTAGTTTTCAATTTGCGAATTTACAAAAAAAATATCGTAAATAAGAAAAAAAGCATTAAATTTGCACAAAAATAATCATTCACACCTCATTCCCGGGCGGAAAAGACGGATTAATCATCCCTGGGAAAGCCTGGAACCACGGCCACGGCGGACAATCAGGCACGTTGGGTTTCAGGCCATAGTTAATACGGACAAACATCAGCAATGCGTTGTCAAGACAGGCACCATTGGCGCAGCTGAAGAAATATTCAATAAGAAAATGGCAGAAAGAACTGTAAGGGTGCGTTTCGCACCGAGTCCTACCGGCGCCCTGCATATCGGCGGCGTGCGTACGGCATTGTATAATTATCTGTTTGCCAAACAACATGGCGGCAAAATCGTGTTCCGCATCGAGGACACCGACAGCAGCCGCTTCGTTCCTGGCGCTGAAGACTACATTCTGGAGTCGTTCCGCTGGCTGGGCATCAAGTTTGACGAAGGCGTTAGTTTCGGTGGCGACTACGGTCCCTACCGTCAGAGCGAGCGCCGCGACATCTATAAGAAATATGTACAGCAACTGCTCGACAACGGCAAGGCCTACTACGCCTTCGACACTCCTCAGGAGCTTGACGCCAAGCGCCACGAGACGCCCAACTTCCAATACGACGCCCATACGCGCATGGAGATGAAGAACTCGCTCACGCTCAGCGCTGACAACGTGAAGAGCCGCATCGAGGCCGGCGAGCAATACGTCGTGCGCTTCAAGGTGGAGCCCGGCGAGGAGGTTCACGTCAACGACATCATCCGCGGCGACGTGTGCATCAAGAGCGACATCCTCGACGACAAGGTGCTCTACAAGAGTGCCGACGAACTGCCCACCTACCATCTGGCCAACATCGTCGACGACCACCTGATGGAGATAACCCACGTCATCCGTGGCGAGGAGTGGCTGCCCAGTGCCCCACTCCACGTGCTGCTCTACCGCGCCTTCGGCTGGGAGGACACCATGCCCCGCTTCGCCCATCTGCCCCTGCTGCTCAAGCCTCAGGGCAACGGCAAACTCTCAAAGCGCGACGGCGACAAATTCGGATTCCCCGTCTTCCCCCTGGAATGGCACGATCCCAAGACCGGCGAGGTGAGCCGCGGCTTCCGCGAGGACGGCTACTTCCCCGAGGCAGTGGTCAACTTCCTGGCCCTGCTGGGATGGAATCCCGGAACCGACCAGGAAATCTTCTCGATGGACGAGCTCATCCAGCAGTTCGACCTCACGAAGTGCTCCAAGAGCGGTGCCAAGTTCGACTATAAGAAGATGATCTGGTTCAACCACGAATACATGCTGCTCAAGAGCGATGAGGAGATTGCCAGCGACTTCGCCCCCATCGTGGCTGGCAACGGCGTCGACGTGCCCTTCGAGCGCATCGTGAAGGTGGTGAGCATGATGAAGGACCGCGTCGACTTCGTGAAGGAACTCTGGCCCCTCTGCTCTTTCTTCTTCCTCGCCCCAACAGAATACGACGAGAAGACCGTGCGCAAGCGCTGGAAGGAGTATTCGGCTCAGCAGATGACCGAACTCTACCACGTGCTCGAGGGTATCGACGACTTCAGCGTGGAAGGTCAGGAGGCCGTTGTGGACGAATGGGTGAAGGAGAAAGGCTATAAGCTCGGCGACATCATGAACGCTTTCCGTCTGGCCCTCGTGGGCATCGGAAAAGGTCCCGGCATGTACGACATCTCTGCCTTCCTGGGCAAGGAGGAGACCCTGAGCCGACTGAAGAGAGCCATCGAGACACTGAAATAACAAAGGCTGGAGAAGATGTATAATATCGCCATTTATCTTTACGGACTGGGAGTCTTCATCTACTCACTGTTTAATGAGAAGGTGAGGAAGATGTGGCGTGGCGAGCATGAAGCGTTCAGGATTATCCGCGAACGACTGGATCCGACAGCCAAATACATCTGGTTTCATGCCGCCTCGCTTGGAGAGTTTGAGCAGGGGCGCCCGCTGATGGAGCGCATCCGCGCCACCCATCCCGAATACAAAATCCTGCTTACCTTCTTCTCGCCCTCGGGCTACGAGGTGAGAAAAGACTATAAGGGCGCCGACATCGTCTGCTACCTGCCGCTCGACACGGTGAGCAATGCCCGCCGCTTCCTGCGCACGGTCAGACCGGTGATGGCCTTCTTCATCAAGTATGAATTCTGGTACAACTACCTCCACGTGCTGAAGCACCGTTGCGTGCCCACCTACAGCGTGTCGAGCATCTTCCGCAAGGACCAGGTGTTCTTCAAGTGGTACGGCCGCAACTATGCCAAGGTGCTGTCGTGCTTCACCACCTTCTTCGTGCAGAACGAGGAGAGCAAGCTGCTGCTCGCTACGTTGGGCATCAAGAACGTAGAAGTGGTGGGCGACACACGCTTCGACCGAGTGCTGCAGATCAAGGAGGCCAGCAAACAGCTGCCCCTGGTGGAAGCCTTCGTCAAGGATGCCGACCACGTGTTCTGTGCAGGCAGCTCATGGCAGCCCGATGAGGAAATCTTCATTCCCTACTTCGATAAGCAACGCGACTGGAAACTCATCATCGCGCCTCACGTGATCGCCGAGGAGCACCTGGAGCAAATCATGCAGCTGCTCAAAGGCCGCAGGGTGGTGCGCTACACAAAGACAACTCCTGAGGAGGCCGCCAAGGCCGAAGTACTCATCATCGACTGCTTCGGACTGCTTTCGAGCATCTACCGCTACGCGCAGGTGAGCTACGTGGGCGGAGGCTTCGGCGTGGGCATCCACAACACCCTGGAGGCTGGCGTGTGGGGCATCCCCGTCATCTTCGGTCCCAACAACAAGCGGTTTGCCGAGGCCCAAGGACTGCTGAAGTGCAAGGGCGGTTTCGAAATCAAAGGCGCAGATGATTTTGCCGGGATTATGAACCGCCTGTCTTCCGACGACAGTTTCTTGCAGAGCAGTGGCAAGGCCGCGGGAGAATTTGTGAAGAGCCTCAGTGGCGCCACAGAGAAAGTATTGAAAGGTAGCGGACTGGCATAGCCGATTCTGGTCCATGGTATCGCCTTATGGCATTTCCACGGAGAGAAGAAGACATCCGCTATAGCCTTATGGCTGCATAGCTGTAGACCATCCGCTATATACAATAAGGTATACGGGAGAGAAGTCAACCTTGCAAAAGGGACTTCCCTCCCGTTTTTTATGCCAACTTGCAATGACAATAGCCGCAAAAATGGGCTCACCAGATATTATCTGTTGTTGCAGTTTCATGGAAGCGATGATGCGTGACGAACGTCACGTTTCTTCGTGATGACCGTCACGTTGTTATGTGACGACCGTCACGAAAGATCAATCATTGAAAACCATCACCAAAAGGACCAACCATCGAAGAAAGATGATGCGTGACAACTGTCACGTTTCTCAGTGGCAAATGTCACGTTCGCTCGTGACAACTGTCACCTTACCTTTGCAGTTGATAGAAAACGAGGGTAAAACCTTGTTGTTTCTCGGTTAATTTTTACCTTTGTTGTAGTAAGGGAAA
>ONYS01000203.1 GCA_900322095.1 uncultured Prevotella sp. | reverse complement strand
CTTCGGTGAGCCGAAGATGATGGCGGTATCAGAGGCGCGGTCGAGTACGAGGCTGTAGCCGCGGAGCTCAGAGATGTCCTTCACCGCATTGTAGATCTCCTCCTGGATGGGTGACATCAGGCTCTCACGCTTCTTGAAGAGCTCGCCTTCGGGGCCGAAATACTTCTGTTTGAGGTCAGCAGCCTCCTTTTCTTTCTGCATGATCTGCTCTTGCTTGGCCTTTTTCTGCTCCTGCGAGAGAAACACCATCTCATTCTGATAGTTCTTATACATGGTAGCCGCCTCCGTGTTCAGTGCCTCTACCTCAGCCTGCCACTTCTTAGAAACCTGATTGAGCTGCTCGTTGGCACGCTCGTAGGCCGGTATGTTTTTCAGCACATAATCCATGTCCACCAATGCGAACTTCTGCGCATTGGCCTTTGAGAATGGCATGAAGGCGAAGAGACAGAGTAGAAGGATGCCACCCAGTCTGCTCCAATTGTTTTTTACAATCATCTGCTTCATATTCAATTTCCTTTTATTGATCAGTTGACTATCCCTGCGACGCTTATCTGAACTAAATGTTACAGGGAAGTACTTATCCTTTAGTGTTTTTTTGCTTTTCAGCAGTTTTGTTGACGGAAGTACGTTCCGATATTGCCGGAAAAATGTTTCTGCGTTGACGAGCGGCGCTTCGACATAGTGTCCCGGCGCCTTTCCGTCATACGCTTCTCATGTTTTCCTTGCTTCGTTTTAGAACTCCTGACCGAGGACGAAGTGGAACTGGCTGCCGCCCTTGCTGCCGTTGTTGTCCTTGTCGAAGCCGTAAGCCCAGTCAATACCCATCAAGCCGACCATAGGCAGATAGATACGCACACCGACACCTGCCGAGCGTTTCATCTGGAAAGGATTGAACTTGCTCGTCTCTGTCCAGGCGTTACCACCCTCCACGAAGGTCAGTCCGTAGATCGTAGTATTGCCCAGCAGGAACGGATAGCGCAATTCCAGCGACATGCGGTCGTAGGCATAGCCCTCTGAACCATAAGGTGTGAGAGAACCATTCTCGTAACCACGCAGTCCGATCGTTTCCTCTCCATAGGTGCTGGAATAGCCACTCATACCGTCACCACCGACGTAGAACGTCTCAAACGGGCTCTTCTTGTACTTGTTGTAACTGCCGAGGATACCCAGCTCCACGCGCGTCATGAGCACGAAGCACTTCTGAGCACTTGTCAGAGCGGTGAAGGTACGAGCCTTGAACTTCCACTTGTTGTATTCTATCCAGCGGTATTTCTCCTGCTGCTCTCTGACATAGTTGGCAGAGTATGGGTTTGTGGCCAGATTCTTATAGTCTTTGCCATCCCACATACTCCATGGCGGAGTGAGCGTGACACTGGCCGTGAACTCAGAACCGCGGCGTGGGAAGAGCTGGTTGTCGGTTGACGAACGGTTGACGGCAATGCTCAGGTTGAGGTTATTGCTGTTACCTGTGGTCATCAAATAAGAGAAATAACGCCAGTTCTTCAGCATGTAGCGGGTGAACGAGAGCTCCAGCGAGAGGTTGAAGTAGTCGTCAGGCCACCGCAGGCGCTTGCCCCAGCCAATGCTCGCTCCGAGGAGTTTGACATACTTGTCGGGGTCGTAGTAGTTCTCGTAATTGCTGTAGTTATAAGAATAACTATTGTAGCCGTACAGACTCTGATAGTAGCTGTTCTGCCAAGCCGAGTTATAGTAGTTGCTCGACACATCGGTTTGCTTGGAGTAGAACGCGCCGACGGAGAACTGAATAGGCCGCTTTCCGCCAAACCAGTTGGTAGAGTAGCTGGTGTTGTAGCTCTGATAGTAAGAGCCATTGGTCTGTACACCGATGGACAGCTTCTCACCGTCACCGATAGGCATAATGCCGCGGTGCTCCTTGTTTTTGTTGAATAGGTTGGCCATAGAGAAGTTGTTGAGCGTCAATCCCACGCGTCCGATGATACCCGTCTGGCCCCATCCAAGTGAGAACTCGATTTGGTCGTTGGACTTCTGCGTCAGATTCCAGTTGATATCCACCGTTCCGTCCTCTGCATTAGGCTTGACATCCGGTGTCACCTTCTCGGGATCGAAGAATCCCATAGAGGCCAACTCACGTGCAGAACGCATGAGGGCTTCCTTAGAGAAGAGGTCTCCCGGCTTGGTACGAAGCTCACGGCGCACCACATTCTCATAGAGGCGGTCGTTACCATTGATGCGAACATGGCTCAGATGAGCCTGTGGTCCTTCCAACACACGCATCTCCAGGTCGATAGAGTCGCCGACGATATTCTGCTCAGCGGGGTCGATGGACGAGAAGACGTAACCATTGTTGTAGTAGAGGTTCGACACGGCGTCGTCGTCCTCACGGAGTCGCTTGTTGAGCAACTTCTGATTGTAGACATCACCCTTCCGCATTCCCAACAGATTGGAAAGGTAGGCTGAGTTGTAGACCGTATTGCCCACCCAGTGAATATTACGGATATAGTATTTCTTGCCCTCGTCTACTTTGACGTAGACATTGACATGTTTGGGATCGTTGTTCCACACGCTGTCCTTCAGGATTGTAGCG